>CAZYWR010000571.1:0-6500 GCA_964651185.1 uncultured Polyangiales bacterium | reverse complement strand
GACGCGCTGGGCGCCGTCTGGCAGCAACATCCAGCCTTGGTTGTTCGTGATCGCGAGCCAGCCCGATACGCTGGCGGTCGCGCGCACGCTGCTCAAAGAGGGCAACCAGCGCTGGGCCAGCCGCGCGCCGCTGCTGGCGTTCGCGTTCGCGCGCAAGCGCCACCCGGAGACCGGCGCCCCACTCCGCACCGCGCAGTTCGACACCGGAGCGGCGTGGCTGTCGCTCGCGCTGCAGGCGCACAAGCTCGGGCTCTCGGCGCGCGCGATGGGCGGCATCCATCACGAACAGACTTACGGCTTGCTGGGTGTGCCGGAAGAAGATTTCGTGTCGATCGCCGGGATCGCCGTCGGCTACCCCGGCAACCGCGAGGAGCTGCCGCGCGATCTGCAAGAGAAGGAGCAGCCCAACGCGCGCAAGAGCACGCGCGAGTTCGTGTTCGAAGGGCGCTACACGCCGCGGCCGTGAAAGCCGCCATGAAGCTGCTGCGCAGTGGCGACGACGAGGAGAGGGCAAATGGCTGAGCTGCCGAAGAGGAAGCTGGGGCGCACGGGCGTCGACGTCACGATCCTCGGCTTTGGCGCGATGGAGCTGCGCGGGAGCCCGCGAGGTCCGGAGATTACGGATCGGGAGGCCGAGCGCGTCCTGAACGGCGTGCTCGACGCCGGCATCAACTTCATCGATACCTCGATCGACTACGGCCGCAGCGAGGAGCGCATCGGGCGCTTCGTCTCGCACCGCCGAGGCGAATACTTTCTCGCCTCCAAGTGCGGGTGCGTCGTGGGGGGCGCGCAAGGCGAGCACGTGCACACGGCGGAAAACATTCGCCGCGGCGTGGAGAACAGCTTGCGGCTGCTCAAGACGGACCACCTCGACCTCGTGCAATTCCATCGCAGCCTGACGCGCCAGGAGTTCGAGCAAGAGGGCGCGCTCCAGGAGGCGCTGAAGCTCCAAGACGAGGGCAAGGTGCGCTTCGTGGGCGTGTCTGGGACGCTGCCTAACTTGGTCGAGCAGATCGAGATGGGCGTGTTCGACGCGTTCCAGATCCCCTACTCCGCCCTGCAGCGCGAGCACGAAGCCGTGATCGCCAAGGCGGCCGACGCCGGCGCCGGCACGATCATCCGCGGCGGCGTGGCGCGCGGCGCGCCGAGCGATTGGCAGCGGACCAACTACATGGTGCCGGGCACCACGATGCAGGACCGCTGGGAGAGCGCGGAGCTCGACGACCTGCTCCAGGGCAGCTCGCGCGTGGAGTTCACGCTGCGCTTCACGCTTTCGCACCCCGGACTCCACACGACGATCGTCGGCACCCAAAACCCCGAGCACTTGCGCGCAAACATTCAGGCCGCGCAGAAGGGCCCGTTGCCCGCGGACGTGCTCGCGCAGGCCAAGGCGCGCCTCGATCGCGTCGGGGCCACCTCGCAGCCCGTCTGACGCTTTTCTCGCGACCTGAACAGAAGGAGGGACACGAGCATGCCGCGGAGAGAGGTGACGATCCGTACGCGCGATGGGCGCAGTCCAGCGTCGGTCTTTACGCCGAGCACCGGCGAAGGTCCCTGGCCCGCCGTGTTGTTCTTCATGGATGGGCGAGGCATTCGCCCCGCGCTGTTCGAGATGGGCCAGCGGCTCGCCGACGCCGGCTACTACGTGCTGCTTCCGGACCTCTTCTACCGCGCCGGTCCGTACGAGGCGCCATCGCCGAAGCTGTTCAGCGAGGATCCCGAGGCGCGCAAGCGCTGGCAGACCCAATACACGGCCACTGCTAGCAAGGCCAACGTGAAGTCGGATACCGAGGCATTTTTGGCTTTCTTGGCGGAACAGCGCGAAGTCAGCTCGCCGCGCATCGGCACCACCGGCTACTGCATGGGCGGTGGCCTCTCGCTGGCCGCAGCCGGCAACTTTCCGGATCGCGTGGTCGCGGCGGCTTCCTTTCACGGCGGCAATCTCGCCACCGACGCGCCGGACAGTCCGCATCGCTTGGCCGATCGCATCAAGGCTCGCGTGTACGTGGCGGGCGCGGTGGAGGACGCGTCGTTCGACGACGCGCAAAAGGCGCGGCTCATCGATGCGCTGGGCACTGCGGGCGTCGATCATACGGTCGAGACCTATGAGGGAGCGCGCCACGGTTGGGTTCCGCCGGATTCGCCTGTGCACCAACCCGAAGGCGCCGAGCGTCATTGGCGGACCTTGATCGCCCTGTTCGACGCGACCCTCAAACGCCGTGAGTGAGCCCTGGGAGCTGAGCGCGGGCGCTTTGCTCGCGCGCTACGCACGACCGAGTTCGATGTGACCGTCAGTCAGGTATCTCCCCAAGATCATGTCCGCAGCGCAGACTCCGCGCAGGGCACGCGCTTTCTGCTCGTGTTCGCGCTGCTCTCCACCTTGATGGGCACGAGCGTCGGCATCGCCAAGGTGGCGACTTCGCTGTATGCGCTCGAGCTCCACGCCAGCGACAGCCTGCTCGGGCTGATCGCCGCCTCGCAGACGGTGGGCGTGCTGTTGGTCAGCGTTCCCATCGGGGTGCTCGTCGATCGCTACGGGCCGGCGCGGCCGTTCATGCTGGGCAGCGTATGCGCGGGCGCCATCTACGCGCTGCTTCCGCTCGTGCCTTCGACCTGGTTCCTGCTCGCGGGCACGGCGGCGATCAGCTTCTTCATGCCGTTCCGCTTCGTGTCCCTCAACACGCTGTTCATGCGCGAGCTCGTGCGCATCGGCGTGAGCAGAGCGGGCTGGTACCGAGGCACGCACATGCTCGGCATGATGCTGCTCGGCCCGGTGTTCGCCGTGTGGTCGATGGAGCGCTTCAGCTTCTCCGGAACTTACCGGCTGATCGCGCTGCTCTTCGCGCTCACGATCGCGGTGTCGCCGATCGTGTTCGGCCGCTACGCCGACAACGGGAGCGCCGACGCGAGCGCCCGCGAGAGCGCGCAGCGCAAGCTCAGCCGCGCCGAGCTGCGCGCGCAAGTCTCCATGCTCGCGCGCGAGGTCGAGCTGCGCCGCACCTGCTACGTCGAGTTCTTGGCGCAGTCGGTGACCGCCTTCTTCACGTTCTTCATCGTGATCATCGTCGTCGACGGTCTACGTTTGGCCAAGACGCAGGCGACGGAGCTTATCGGGATCGAGGGCGGGGCGTTCATGGTCGCGCTGTTCTTCTTCGGCGCGCTGGTCGAGCGGATGGGCGAGCGGCGCGTCTATCGACTCAGCTTCGCGACCGCGAGCTGCGCATCGATCTTGCTCGGTGCGCAGAGCGAGCTTTGGCTGCTGCGCTCCGGCAGCGCGCTGCTCGGCTTCGGCCTGGGCACGCTGCAGATCGTCAACTTGACGCGGTTCGCGACCATCGGCGGGCGGCTCGGGCGCGGCAAAGTGTCTGGGATCACGCCCTTGGTCGGGACCTCGGGCAGTCTGCTCGGGAGTCTGCTCGGAGGCGTGCTGGGACAGACGATCGGACTCGCGCACGTGTTCCTGGTGTACGCGGCCGCCTTTGCCGCGCTCCTCCCTCTGCTTGCGAGCGCCCTGCCACGGCCCTCTGTCGAGGCTCCGAGCGCGGTGCCGCGCGCGTGACGGCGACGCAATCTCTGATCGGACGGCGCGCTACGACTGCGCGCTGTTCAGCTGGTCGACGCGACGTAGCGCGGGAAACCAGAGCACCCAGAGCAGGACGACGAGCACGGTGGCGGAGCCGCCCGCGATGACCGCGGGCACGCTGCCGAGCCACTCTGCCGCGAGCCCCGACTCGAATTCGCCGAGCTCGTTCGAAGCGCCGATGAAGATCATGTTCACGGCCGCCACGCGCCCGCGCATCTCGTCGGGCGTGCGCAGCTGCACCAGGCTGTGGCGGATGAAGACGCTCACCATGTCGAACGCACCCGTGAGCGCGAGCGCGACGAGCGAGACCAGAAAGTTGCGCGAGAGCCCGAACCCGATGGTGGCGAGCCCGAACCCCGCGACGCACAGGAACATCACGGCGCCCGCGCGCGCGCGCAGCGGCCGATAGGCGAGCCACACAGCGACGATCAACGCCCCGATGGCGGGCGCGCTGCGCAAGAGACCGAGGCCGCGCGGCCCTTCGTGCAGGATATCGCGCGCAAAGATCGGGAGCAGCGCGATGGCGCCGCCGAACAGCACCGCGAACAGGTCGAGCGAGATGGCGCCGAGGATCACCGGGTTGCGCCAGACGAAGCGCAGTCCCGCCGACACGTCCGCGAGCGTGGCCGCGCGTTTGGGCGCGGAGGTCGGGCGGGCGGAGATCGCCAGCAGCACCCACAGCGTGACGAGCTCGAGCACCGCCGCTGCGCCGTACACCCCGGCCGCTCCACCCGCCGCGTACAAAGCGCCCCCGAGCGCCGGGCCCGCCACGACCGCGATCTGCCAAGTCGACGAGCCCCACGCCACGGCGTTTGGAAAAACGTGCACGGGGACCAGGTTCGGCATCAACGCCTGACCGGCCGGTCCCTGAAACGCGCGCGCGGTCCCGATCAGCACCAAGACCCCGTAGATGAGCGCGCTCGACGGGCGCGGCTGGCGCGCGAGCACGAACAAGAAGAACGCGGAGATCAGGAGCAGCGCGTGGCAGGCGACCAGCACCTGCCGCCGGTCGAAGCGGTCGGCGACCGGGCCGGTGATCGCGCAGAATGCCATGGCCGGCAAGAACTGCGCGAGGCCGACGTAGCCGAGGTCGAGCGCTTGCCCGGTCAGCGCGTAGACCTGCCAGCCGACCGCGACGCTCAGCATCTGCATCGAGATGGTCGACAGCAGGCCGCCGAGTTGGAACAGCCGGAAGTCACGAAAGCGAAAGGCCGCAAGCGGCGAGAGGGGAAGGGATGCGCTATCGCTCAAGACTTGCTCGTAGGTAAGATGCCGAAGACGCGCTCAGATCGCCGGTCCCTGCCGTCGAAGCGCGCGAGCGCGAAGGCTCGTCTATCATAATGGACTTCGTACGCGCAACCGCATCCGCGCGCGCTGATCGCGAAGTTGCGCGAGCTCCTGCCCGCAGCGCGGGCCTTGGAGCTCGAGCGAAGTCGAGGCGAGCGTGGTCGGGGTGGCCGCTCGTGTGAGGCACGTGTGCACGGAAGAATCCGCGTCGGCTACGCTAGAAGCGCTCGTTGCGCGGCGCGGCGGCAAACGGGACGTAGAGCAGCAAGAAAGACATGATGCGCTTACGCCGCTCTGCGCTCTGCTCGAGGCCGTGGCCGCTCCAGATGTCGGTGTCCATCGAGACGTTGAACACGGAGAGCCGCCGATGCGCGAGATCGCTCCGCGGCACGAGGCGCGTCTGGCCGAACAAGAGCGACTCCCCGCGATCGTAGTTGTCGAAGGCTCGCTCGCGTGCGGCCCTCAGGCTGTCGTGCCAACGCGCCCGCTGCTGCTTCGGCGCGCGTGTGCTCTCGACCCGCAGCGTGTCGGGGTCGGGCGCCTGGTTCACGGTCTGTACATCCTTCACCGCCACCATATCGTGCGTCAAGTAGGGCGCGAAATGGCCGATCGTCCTGGCGTTCGCGCTGCGCTCCGAGATCGTGCCGCGCTTGATGGGATTGGGGATGTCCCGGAAGGAGCCGAACACGTTGTTGATCCAGCGCGCGACCGGAAACGCCCAGCCCGTGGCGCGGTCGTCTTTCGCGGTGAGTAAGGTCAGCACGGGCCGCCCGCCCTTGCCCGCGGGCGCGTCGTCGAGCAGGTGGTGGAGTCGCGCCGCTTCGAAGGCTGCGTTGAACAGGATCACAGCGTCCGCCATCGGCCACGGACCCACCCCGTCCAACGGGGTCGCCAGGATGGATCGGGCGATCAGCTGCGACAGCGCCGAGTAGACGAGCGCGGCGCCGAAGCTATGGCCCATGACGACGAAGCGATTGGGCGCATCTTCGTTGCGCTGATGGTCGTCGTAGGCGGCCTCTCGGATCTGGAGCAGCGCCTCGGTCGCTTGCCGTTCGCCCACCCGGTGCGCGGCGTCTTTGCGGCTCCAGAAGGTCACGTATTTGAGCACGGGCGTCCTCCAAGCCGCCCCTCGCCACGCCAAGTAAACACCGACGACCCTGCGCGGTTTCGCCTGTACACCCGCCGCGACGGCGGCGTCTTCGGCCGCCGAGAACTGCTCGAGCATCTCGCTGAATACCCGGAGGTTGCTGTCGGCAGGACGCGCGTCGTGAAACCAGCCGTGCGCGAACACCACGACGATGCGGCCGGCATAATCGCCGTCATCTCCGTCGAGGCCGCGCAGAAAGGGCGCGAGCTGCGGGACGGGATAGGTCGCGCCCTGGTCGTCGAACTCGACGACACCGAGATCGTAGCTCGAGCGGCCCGCGCGCTCGCGCAGGTGAAAGGAGCAGCGTTTGGGCTCGGCGTCCTCGGGGCAGTCCCCTGCTTGCGTCGTAGACGCTTCCCGGTACTGCTTGACGGGATAGCAGCCCGCGATCATCGCGAGCGCGGCGAGCATGATGAGGCGCGGGCGTGGCGCGCGATGGCATGCGAGAGCTTGCGCGACGAGGCGCTCCTTGATGGACAACCG
>CAZYWR010000570.1:0-4670 GCA_964651185.1 uncultured Polyangiales bacterium | reverse complement strand
CGGCGAGCCGGCCGACCGCGGATCCGCCGAGCTCGAACACGAGCGCGCGGTTGCGATCGGCGTGGCTCGCTTCGGGCCGCGCCGCGCCCGCGTGCGCGCTCGCTGGGAGGGGGGATGTTTGTGCACGCACGGGTTCTGCTCCCTTCGCATTCGCCGCCGTCTGCTCGGGCGAAGGCGTCGGAGCGACGCGTTCGAGTTCCGCGGGCGGGCCCGCCTGCGCTTCGCCCGCGCCCGCTCCGGTGGCCGACGCCGTGCCGCTCGCAGGAGCTGTGGCCCGTCCTGCCGCCAGCGCGGGCGGCACCGCGACCAGCGCCTCGATCGTGAGCAGTAGGTCTTCGCCAGGGCGCACGCGGCGTAACGTCCAGCGGCCGTCGGTCAGCGTGACGTGCACGATCACGTCCGCGCCCGCAGCGATCAGCCGCAGCTGCGCGGACGGGTCTGCGTGGGGCATCGCGCGCAGCATTTCACAAACCTTTCGCAACACCCCGCTCCAGACAGCCGCGAGCGTACCATCCACGTGCAGACGCGGGTCGACGCAGCTCGTCGGCTCTTCCTGTGCATGCGCGGCGTATGCGCTGCACGCGAGCGGCAGGCCGACCGCGACCAGCAGGCGGTCGCGGCGGCCCGCGCTCGCGTGCCGGAAAAGGAACGACAATGTCGCGAGCGCGCGCACGGATTCCCTCGAGAAGATGCGGCCGAAGCGCGCGTAATTGGGGGCGCCCGAGCAGTGATGGCCGATGGCCACCCGCGCCTTCAAAAGCGTTCAGCGCTTCTTTCGTAGGCGACGAACTCCGCGCGCCAGGACGCGCCAGCTACCCGCGTGGGCTGACTAAGACGGGCGCTCGCCCGTGAGCTGGAGCCCCGATGGTGGCTGGCTCAGCGGTCGTGAGCTGGAGCCCGATGGTGGCTAGCTCAGCGGTGCGTCATCCAGAAGCCGATGGCGACCGCCGCGCCGGCCAGCAGGACGAACGTCAGCACGATCGGCCAGACGCGCGCGCTCCTGCGTAGCGAGTCCGCGAGCTCCGACTCGTCGATGCGCACGTCCTCGCCGCGCGTGTCGCTGTCGTGGTAGCGCCAGACCGAAAAGCCGTAGGGGGGCGCCTCGCCCGCCTTGGTGTTCCAGAGCGTCTTGAGCTTGCGCATCGCGCCGGTGCGCGCATCGCCGAAGCGCCCGCCGCGGCCCGGCGCGGCCATCGACGTGCGAAAGGCGGCCATGCTTCCCGCCCACGAATCGCCCATGCGACGGAATCCCTGGAGCGAGTGGCGGAGCGCTTGGCGCGCGGCGGGCCAGGAGTCGCGCACGTCGTGCCAAGAGGAGGCGCGCGCGCCACCCAGAGCCCGCGCCAAGAGCGCCATCGCCGTCATCAGCACGCCGACCACCCCGAGCAGCACGAGAAATGCGCGGTTCGCGACCTCGCACTGCGCGAGCGCGTCGCTCAGGTCGCCATCCGGCGGACGCGTCGACCACAGCCACGCGGCTACGGCGATCGTCGGCAAGGCTGCGAGCGGCATCCCGAGCAGCGCTGCGCCGCCGCTTCCGCCCTGAACCATCGCGCCTCCCAAGATGCTCACCGAGACGCACAGCACGGCCAACGTGCTCGAGTCGACGTCACGGAACGTGAAGGGCGCGCGCAACGCGAGCAGCGCCATGCCGAGGAGCGCCCCCAGCGCGGGACCGAGCGTCAGGTAGGGCCGGCTCTGCAGATCGCGGATCATGCGCGTGAGCGCCATCAAGATCGCGATCGCGAGCCCCAGCGCGCAGCTCGCGGCCGCAGCGGTCGGCACGAGGGCGGAGGGGTTGCTCCAATCGACCTGGTCCGGCGTGGTGTTGCGCAGCTCGTGCAGCAGGTACGGCGCGCCCAAGGTCGAGGCGTAGGTCAGCACGAGGAGCGCGAGCGGAGCCCAGGGCGTCGTCTGCGCGTCGTCTCCGGAGGTGGAGATCGGGTCGTAGATCCGGTTCACGCCTACCCTCCTGTTTCCCACCTATCAGAGCAAGCCTCGAGCCAATGCGTGCGCACTTTCTCGCGCTGGGGAAGAAAAAGGCCGAGTGTGCCGGGAGAACGCGGCGCGAGCGCCCCTGTCCGGTCCCCGCCTGAGCACGTGCGCAGTGATGGCGGGCGGCGTCATCGCGGTGATTTTGCAGCTCGCGGACTTCCGGACGCGACATTCATGTCAGCTTCGCGGCTGCAGCCGCGCCGCCCCGTGGCGCTTCGCCTCGCCCCGGCCGCGTGCAGCAGAGTTGTCGCGAGATGTGAGACGTGCCACAAGGAAGGCGGCACAGCGGCGGACGAGGGACCGGGCGATGGCAGGCAGGAACGAGCTCGAGATCGACGTCACGTACGAAGAGGATGACGACGAGGACACGGCCGTGATGCCGCTCGGCGCGATCCGCGAGCTTTTGCGCCAGGAAGCGCAAGTCGCGGCGTTCGGCCCGCGCCTTCCGCCCGAGTCAGCGTTGCGCAGGCCGGTCCCCGCGCTGCAGCGCCGATAGGCGCTTGCGTCCGTCCTCTCTGATGAAGTCGCGCCGTTGGCTTTCCACGCCAGCGACGTAATTGCTTCGACTTGCGCGACAAGTTGTGTTTTGAGCTGGGAGCAAGTTCACGCCCTCGCCGGACACCGCAAACGTGCCCCACGCTCATTCCTTCTTCTCCCTGAAGCTGCTCGTGGCTCTCCCCGCAGTCGCCACGACGTTCGGGCTCGCCGCTTGCGGTGAGCACACGCAGAAGCTGGTCGTCGGCATGGGACCGAGCCAGGCGTCGGATGCCGGACCGCTCGACAGCGGCGCGCCCGGCAGCGTCAGCGGCCTCGACAGCGGGTTGGATAGTGCGATCCACGCCCGCCCAGACGACCGCGACGGCGACGACGTGACGGACACGATGGACAACTGTCCGGACGCCTTCAATCCCGATCAGCGCGATCGCGACGCCGATGGGCTCGGCGACGTGTGCGACAACTGCTTGTTCGATGCGAACCCGAGTCAGCTCGACAGCGATCACAACGGCGTGGGCGATCAGTGCGAGGCCACGGGCCGCGACGCGGACAGTGACGGCGTGGACGATCGCGTCGACAACTGCCCGAACGTGTCCAACGCGGACCAGCAAGACATGGATGCAGACGGTCGCGGAGATGTCTGCGACAACTGCCCGACGCTCGCCAACTACGATCAAGCCGACAGCGACGGCGATGGCTACGGCGACATCTGCGCCATGCGCATCCCCGATCGCGACGGCGACAAGGTGCGCGACTACGCCGACAACTGCCGCAGCATCGCGAACGCAGATCAGGCCGACAGCGATCACGATGGTGTCGGAGATGTGTGCGACAACTGCCCGAACGTGCCCAACCCGAGCCAATTTGACGGCGACCACGACGGCATTGGTGATCAGTGCGATCACGACCTCGGCGACGGCGCGGCGTGCGAGCAGGGCACCACGCAGGCCAATCCGCTCAAGCCCAACCTGTACTTCCTGCTCGACCGCTCGCTGTCGATGGATATGCCGGCGAGCACGACGGGCAACGACTTCACGTCGCGCATCGATGCGCTCAAGGGCGCGCTCGACGTGCTCGCGGGCAGCGCGCAGATGCCGGGTGCCGTGGTCAGCAACTTCAACTTGGGGCTCGGCGCGTTTCCGAACGCGAGCGGTTCGTGCGAGTCCGGCGACCTGCCCGAGCAGCTCTTGCCCATGGCGGAGCGCGCGCCGGCCGACGCGTACACGGCGTTCGTGGGCTCCTACGCGAACATGGCTTCGGCTGGCTTTACGCCCACCGACGTGGCGCTCGCGCGCGTGCGCACGCTCGGCCTCTACCAATTCGATGGAGACACGGCGGCCACGCGCGCCAAGGCCGTGCTGTTGATCACGGACGGAGTGCCCAACGACTGCACGACCGATCAGCCCAATCGCCTCGACCAGACGGTCACCGAAGCCGGCAATCTCGCGGGGGCGGGTGTTCCGGTATTCGTACTCGGCTTCCAGGGCGTGAACGTCGACGCGATGCAGCGCATCGCCGACGCCGGCGACCCTGCGGACGGCACCAACCCTTGGTACCCCGTGAGCAACACGGACAGCATCGTGGACGCGCTGAACAACATCATCACGCGCACGGCGAGCTGCGGCCTTCCGCTCACGGCCGTCGGAGGCGGCACGACCGACTCCACCATCGTGAGGGTCGAGCTCGTAGGCGCCGACGGCGCGATGCGCAGCGACGTCGCCGGCGAGCCGAGCAACGGCTACAGCTTGGACGCGGACGATATGCTCACGCTCCACGGCGACGCCTGTGCCGGTCTGCAGAGCGCGCTGGTGACGGACCACACCGCGCGGGTCGAAGTCAAAGTCGGCTGCGCCTGCGTGCCCGGCATGGAGATTTGCGGGGACGACCTCGACAACGACTGCGACGGCCGCATCGACGAGGACTGCGTGCCCGGCAATAAGTGCGGCGTGGATGCTCCCAAGGAGGACTGCAAGCCGGATGTGATCGCGCTCTGACTGCGAGGCCCATGGAATGCGTAGCCCGCGTATCCGGGCTCGTGCGGGTTTGAAAAGCGTGCGCGCTTCGGTAGAGTGGCCCCTGCTCGAGTCGTTCGATCTAGCCCTTGGTTCTTTGTCGCGGCGCGTACTGACGCGCGCCAGCGAACTGGTGCGGAATTGATATGGCCAAAGAAATCCAGAATG
>CAZYWR010000569.1:0-4745 GCA_964651185.1 uncultured Polyangiales bacterium | reverse complement strand
AGCGCCGCGAGCTGCGTGCTGCGGAGCGCGGCCAGCGCACTGCTCGTGAGGCCGATCAGCTGGGAGCTCGCGAGCACCCCGAGCTGGGCGGTCGAGAGCGTCGCGAACGCGGTCGTGGACAGGCCGCGCACCGCCGCGCTGCTGAGCAGCGTAAGCTGGCTCGTTCCGAGGGCTGCGAGCTGATCGGCGCTGAGGCCCGAGGCGCCCGTGGACGACAGCGTCGCGAGCTGCGTGTCGGAGAGGCCCGTGAGCTGCGTGTCCGAGAGCGCGCTCACCTGAGACGACGTGAACGCGGCCACCTGGGTGCTCGACAAGGCGCGCAGCGACGTGGCGTCGAGACCTGCCACTTGGCTCGTGCCGAGCAGCGCCACCTGGGCCGGCGTGAGCCCCGCGAGCGCGCTCGGATCGAGCGCGTTGAGCTGCGCGGTGGAGAGGGCGTTGAGCTGCGTGTCCACCAGCACGCGGAGCTGCGTGCTGTGGAGCCCGGTCACCTGATCGGTGCGCAGGCTCGCCAGGGCGCCCTCGTCCAGGGCGGCGAACGCGCTGGTCGCGAGCGCCCCGACCTGCGTCGGCAGCAGCGCGGCGAGCACCGTCGGCGACAACCGCGAGACGCTCGTGCTGGTGAGTCCCGCGAGCTGCGTCGTGGTGAAGTCGCCGATCTGATCGGCGGACAGACCGGCGAGCTGGGTTTGGTCGAGGGCGCCGACCGCGCCGGGCGCGAGGCCGCGCAGCTGCGCCGTGGTGAGCAGACCGAGCGCCGCGGGCGTGAGCCCCGCCACGGCCGTCACGCTGAACGCCGTGAACTGGGTCGCCGCGAGGGCCCCGAGCTGCGCGCTCGACAGCGCCGCGACCTGGACGTTGGAGAGGGCGCGGAGCTGGGTGGACGTCATCGACGCGAGCTGCGTCGTGTTCAGCGCGCCGAGGAGCGTCGGAGTCATCGAAGCGATCTGCGACCCGGTCCACCCGGCCATCAGGGTCGCCGGCAGCGCGCCGAGCTGCGTCGTGCTGAGGCCGCTTACGCCCGTCGTGGACAGGGCGCCGAGCTGCGTCGTGGTGAGGTACAGGAGCTGGGTCGTCGCGAGCGCCCCCACCTGCGAGGCGCTCAGGCCGCCCATCGCCGCGGTCGCGAGCGCGGAGACCTGAGGCCCGCCCAGGGCGGCGAGCTGCGTCGCCGACAAGGCGCGCGCGCCGGTGGCCGAGAGCCCGGACAGACCGGTGCTGGTGAGGGCGGCCACCTGCGTCGTGCTCAGCGCACCCACCGCGGTGCTCGTCAACGCGGCGACCTGCGCGCGGGTCAGCGCCGCTACGCCCGTCGTGTCGAGGCCGGCGAGCTGGGTCGCCTGGAGCCCGCGCACCGCCGCCGTGCTCAGGGCCGCGATCTGCGCGGTGCGCAACGCCGCCACCTGCGCGCTCGACAGGGCCGCGAGCTGCGTCGACACCACGCGGGAGAGCGCGCCCGTGCTCATCCCCGCGAGCCCCGTCAGGGTGAGGGCCGCGAGCTGCTGGGGCTGAAGCGCGGCGACCTCCGTGCCCGTGAGCCCCGCGACCTGCGCGCTCGTCAGGCTGGCCATCTGCGTGGTGGACAGCGCCGCGAGCGCCAGCGCGTTCAGCGCGCCGAGCTGGGCCCCCGACAGCGCCGCGAGCTGATCTCCGGTGAGCGCGCTGATCTGGTCTTCATCGAGGCCCCTCGCTCCGGTCGTGGAGATGGCGGCGAGCTGCGCGGCGGAGAGCGCCGAGAACTGCGTCGACGACAGCCGCCCCACCACGGCGCTCGGCAGACCTTGAATCTGCGAAGGGGCGAGCGCCCCGACCTGGGTCGACGAGAGCGCCGAGAACGCGGTCGTGCTGAGCGCCGTGAGCTGTCGCGCGCTCAGCCCGCCGATCTGCGTGGTCGTGAGCGCGCTCGCCTGCGCGTCGGTCAGGCCGAGCACGGCGCTCGGAGCGAGGCCCGCGATCTGCGCGGCGCTCAGCTCTCCGAGCTGCGACGTGCTGAGCGCGCCGAGTTGCGTGCCGCGCAGGCCCGCGAGCTGGGTCGCGGTCAGCGCGTCGATCTGCGTGAGCGTAAGGCCCGCCAGCGCATCGCTCGCGAGCGCGCCGATCTGCTGCGAGACGAAGCCGTCGAGCTTCGACGGGTCGAGCGCCGCGAGCTGCGTGGAGCTGAGTCCCGAGACGGCGCCCGCGCTGAGCGCGCCGAGCTGCGCAGCGGACAGCGCGGCGAGCTCGGTCGCGGGCAGCGCGCTGACGTCGCTGCTGGTGAGCCCACGGAGCTCGGTGACCGTGAGCGCCGCGACCTGCGTCTCGGAGAGCTCCTCGACTTGCCCCGGGCTAAGCCCGCCGATCTGCGACGCGCTCAGCGCTGCGATCTGCTCCGGCCCGAGCGCCGCGAGCTGCTCCGGGCTTATGCTGGCGACGTCGCTCGGCCGGAGCTGCGCGAGCTGCGTGGACCCGAGCGCGCCGAGATCCGCAGGCGAGAGCGCGCCGAGCTGCTCCATCACCAGGGCGCGAAACTGCGCCGCGCTGAAGTCGGCGATTTGGCTCGGCGAGAGCGCCGCCACTTGGGCGGTCGTCAGCGAGGCGACCTGCGAAGTGCTGAGTACGGCGATCTGCGACGCCAGGATCTCGGCGAAGTCGTCAGGTGGATCGCTCTCGAGGTCCGTCGTGGAGAGGCTCGCGATCTGGCGCGTGGTGTAAGAAGAGATCTTCGTGATCGCCATGCGCGAATAGCCCCGGCGTGCTCGGCGAGCGCCCCCGCGGCGCGGGCGCTCCTCCCCCATCGAGCACAACGCTCAAGTCTCTCTCCGGTGCCGCCCGGGCGGGTACTCGGAAACGGATCTACACACATGCATGCTGAGGCATCTCGGGCGACGTGATCGCGTGTGAGGAGCGCGCGCAGGCTTGGCTCCGCCGTGGGCTGCGCCGTCATCGGGCGGTTCGTCCCGCAGGGCGAGCGTATGTGATGCGATCCGGACCAAGATCGTGGACCTTACGACGCAGTCGCCCGGATCTTGGGCAAGATGTTGGGCGCGTCGCGACAGACCGACGTCATCGATGCGCACGTCGTCATGCTCGCGCGCGAACGCTCCTGGCCCGTCCTTACCTCAGATCCCGACGACTTGCGCAGCATCGACCCGACGCTCGTCATCGAGCCGGTCCTCAGGTGACGAAGAACCCATGCGTCTGGTCGCGCTCGAGTTGGGCGAGCAGGCCGTGCTCCCATTGCAGGTAGGCCTCGAACGCGGCGCGCGGGTTGTCGGCGCCTTCGTACGGGCGCTTGTAGCGGCCCGCGTCGGCGCGCTTCGGCGCGGGAGGCGCGCCGCTCTCAAGCCGACCTGCGAATTCGTCGTCGAGCACGTATACCTCCCATGCCATCTGTGCGAGCCAGGATGCCGTCACGTCGGCGCGCGCGCCGAGCGGGTCTGCCAGCACGATGCGCGCGCCGCGCACCGGCGCGAACACGTCTGTCTCCTGCACCAGCTGCCCTCCGGGTGCGCTGCGGAACCCGGGCAGATGGCCGGCGGCGTACTCAGCCGGCGTGCGCACGTCGAAGCGGTAGAGCGTGCGCGAGCGGTCCGCGACCAAGGCTGCGAGCGCGTCGCGATCCAGACGGCGTACGCCGGCTCGATACGCGACCGCGCGCGCGCGTTGCTGCGCCTCTCGCGTCGGCGCGGAGGCGAGCGCGGGGCCGTCGGGGTCGAGACCCGGCCCTACGCGTGTCTGTCCCGTCCCCAGGGTCTTGCCGGCGAGCGTCCAGCCGATCGTGCCGTTACGCAGCGCAACCACGGGATTCGGGATGCCTGCGCTGAGCAGCGACTGCGCGCCGAGGATGCTGCGCGTCCGCCCGGCGCAGCTGACGACGATCAGCGTCTCAGGGTCGGGCGCAAGCGACGGCGCGCGCAGCACGAGCTCGGCGCCGGGCACGTTGGTCGCGCCGGGGATGCTCATCGTGTGGTATTCGTCGAAGCTGCGCGCGTCGACGATCGTCAGATTGGAGCGCGCCACGATCGCCTGGTGGAGCTCGTGAGCCGAGAGCGACGGGGTGTAGCGGCGCGACTCGACCAGCTCGCCGAACGCCTTGCTGTAGGAGTTGACGTCTTGAAACAGCTCGAACCCGGCGGCGCGCCAACCCTCGAGGTTCCCCGCGAGCGCATATAGCTCGCGATAGCCGAGACCTTGGAGGCGCTCGATCGCCGCTTCTACCAGCCGCTCGCCGTCGCGCTGGCGGTCGTCGTAGAGCACGACGGGCACGTCCAAGCGGGGCAGCCGGGCCGGCGCCTCGAGCTCGATCTGATCGCTCGCGAGCTGGGCGGCAAAGAGCGGGTGCCCGCTTGCGAAGCGCGCTTCGCTCCGCAGGTCGAGGAGAGCGATCTCCTGCCGCGTCGACAGGGCCGTGCGCACGTCGCGCGCCGACAGCGTGCGCATCAGGCCGCCCCGGAGCGATCCCCGCTGCGGCATGGGGTTCATTCGCCGACACTCAGAACCGAAAGCTTGGTCACGCCGGCGCGGTTGACCGCGGACATGACCTTCGCCACGAGACCGTAGTTGCTGGCCTGGTCTGCACTCAGATGCACCACGAGGCCGGGATCTCCGGCGTGCAGCGCCTTCAGGCGCGGCTCGACCTGCGCGAGCGGGAGCTTCGCCTTGTCGACGTAGACCTCGCCTTGCGCATCGATGCTCACGGTGACCGACGCCTTCTGCTCCGGTGCCGCGGTGGTCGCGGTCGAGGGGAGCTGCACCTTCACCGCGTT
>CAZYWR010000568.1:0-5365 GCA_964651185.1 uncultured Polyangiales bacterium | reverse complement strand
GCGGCGTGTGTGCTCGCGGCCGGCAGCGCGGGCCTGCTCTACGCGGCGGGGACGAGCGTGCGAACTCCGCCGCAGCGCGAGCGAACGGCGCCGCGACCGGCTGTCGAGAGCGGCCTCCCCGGAGGCCCCGCTTCCTTCAGCGAGACGGCCGAGCCGCCTGGAGCGCGAGAGGACGAGCTGTCGCGCGCGCCGGACGCGCCGCGCGCGCGACACACGACTCCGGCTGTGAAGCCGGCAGCGCGGCAGGCCGAAGCGCACGCGAGGGCCGCAGCCAGCCCCGCGCCGGACGCGCTGAACGCCGAGCTCGCCCTGCTCGCAGAGGCACAGCGCGCGCTGCGCGAACAGCGACCCGACGACGCGCTGCGGCTCGCCGCGCAGCACGCAGCGACCTTCCCGCATGGAGCGCTCACGGAGGAGCGCGCCGGCATCGAGGCCATCGCGCGCTGCCTGCGCGGCGAGCCCAACGAAGCGGCTGCCCGCGACTTTCTCGCGCGCGCTCCGCGATCGCCGCTGGCGGCGCGCGTGCGTAGCGCATGTGGTTCGCGATGAGTGCCCGCCGCGCAGACGTAGCGCTGCGAGCGGCCGCGGGGCTCACGAGCGCCGCGCTGGCGGCTTCGATGAGCGGCTGTCTGCGCGACCTCGAGGTGGGACTGAGCATGGCCGCGCCGCCCGAGGGGCCCCCCGTGGGCACGCCCCACGAGGACGCCGGTACGCGTGCGGACGCGCAAGCGAGCGACGCGGACACGAGCGATCCGGACAGCGGCGACGAAGCGCCCGACGCGAGCGCGGACGCGAGCGCGCCCTTCGACGCTGCCGCCCGCGACGCGGGTCATCGAGACGCGGACGCGCGCATCCCGGATGCGCGCGCCCCGGACGCGCAAGCCGAGGACGCATGCACCGGATCCGCTGCGACCGGCTGCCATGCCGAAGACGCGGGCGGACCCGAGCCGTGCCTCAGCTTCGAGTGCGTCAGCGTGCAGTTCACGCCCGCGGCCGCCTGCGAATACGGCATGCGTTGCGAGCGCGACGACGCGGGCATGTGCGGCTGGACCTGCGTGCCTCCTTTCGCGGTCAACATGGAAGGCGCGGACGCCGAAGTGCGCAGGGACGACGCGGGGCCGTGAGGCTCAGCGCCCTGTCGTTCGCACGCGCGCAGCGCATTCAACCTTTGGCGTGCTTGAGCGCCTGCGCGACGATCGGCTTGGCCCACTCTGGCGTGCGCGCGAGGTCGTCTGGCGCCACGACGGCGCCGTCGCGCCAGCGCAGCAAGAGCCGCGGCGCAGGCGCCTGACCGCGCTCGAGGTCGGCGGCGGCGCTGTTGTCGTAGACATGCAGCTCGCTCAGCCGCGGCAGGAGGGCGATCAAGTTGCGGCGGCTGCCGTCGTAGCGACGGCGGATGTCGCGCTCGGGGATGTCGTGTCCGCCGGCGCGCACGCGCGCAGCCACACGCGCAACGTGTAGCTCCGGGCTCTCCAGCCCGGCGTACCAGACGCGCACCTCGTGGCCGGCGTCGAGCGCATGCGCGAGGCGCCCGGCGACGGTCGCGCCGCCCAAGGTGGTCTCGAAGAAATAGTCGCGCCCGAGCTCGATGGCTCGCTCGAGCTGGTGCACACCGAGCCGCCAGGCCGTCGCGTTCGCCTGGGGCGCGCTTAATTTGGGATCGCGCGCGCGCAGCTGGGCCGCGATCTCGTCGGGATTGAAGTATTCGCCGCCGCTTTCGCGCAGCATAGCGCCCGCGATGCTGCTCTTGCCCGCGCCGTTGGTGCCCGCGAGCACCCAAATCGAAGCCCGCGTATCCACGCCCGTGCGCGGATCAACCACGCCGCCGCTTGAGCGCGGCCCGGCCGAGCTCAGCGGGGGTGGCATCGAACAGAGCGCGACCGGCGCGACGCGCGCGCGGCCCCTGCATGCGCTCGAGCAGGCCTGCGAACTCCTCGGTCAACGCGGGCAGCGGATCGCGCTGTCGCCCCAAAAGCGCCTGGTATTCGGAGAGCGACAGCACCACCGCGCGCACCTCGTCGTGGCGCGTGATCGCGACCTTGCCGCGCGCGAGCACGCGATCGAGCACGCTGCCGAAGTTGTTCTTGGCTTCGGTCGCGCTGACCGACTCCAGCTCGCTCGCAGGAAAGGCCGAGTCGCTTTTAGCCATAATAGCCATATTAGCCAGTTTGGAAAAAATGGCCAGCGCTTTGCGTGCGACCTTCTAAGTGTGCATCGTCCTCGACAGCCGCGGCACGACCTCCGCGACGGTCGAGGCTCAAGGCCGGAGCGAGTATGACCCAATCCATCCTGAACCACTTCGCAGGTGACCCGTACACTCCGACGCCGGAGCCCTTTCGCGGCGCGGCCCCGCGCGAAGGTGCGTAAGCTTGGATACGCCCTCGCAGCGTCCCACGGCGCGCCGGCGCGCACCCACCGGCGATCTGGCCAGCTACGAGCGCGAGCGCTTCACGCACGGCGAGATCGGCCACGACCTTTACCGCAAAGGCTCCGGACCGGCCGTGCTGGTCTTGGCCGAGCTGCCGGGCATCACGCCGCAGCTGCTCGGCTTCGCAGACCGCGTGTGCGCGCTCGGCTGCACCGCGATCGTACCCGATCTGTTCGGCGAAGCCGGCCGCGATGCCTACGCGGGCGGCGTCCTACGCCGCACGGGCTATGCGCTCCGTTCGCTCGCGGACGTGTGCATTCGCCGAGAGTTCACGGTGTTCGCGCTGGGCCAGAGCTCGCAGGTGACGGACTGGCTCCGAGCGCTCGCCGCACGCGAGCACGCGCGTTGCGGCGGCCCCGGCGTCGGAGTCGTGGGCATGTGCTTCACCGGCGGCTTCGCGCTCGCCATGGCGGTGGATGCGCGCGTGCTCGCGCCGGTGCTGTCCGAGCCTTCGCTGCCGTTCGCGCCGACCGCGCGGCGGCGGCGCAGCATCGACTGCAGCCCGAGCGAGCTCGAGCGCGTCGCCGCGCGCTGCGCCGCGGAGGGCCTGCGCGTGCTCGGGCTGCGCTTCGAGGGCGATCCGCTCGTGCCCCGAGAACGCTTCGAGCTCTTGCGCGAGTGGCTCGGCGCCGGCTTCGTCGCGGTGGAGCTCCCCCAGGCGAGCGGCCATCCGCAGGGCCCGCTGCGATTCCGCCATTCCGTGCTCACGCACGACTTGATCGACGAGCCAGGCGAGCCCACGCGGCAGGCGCTCGAACAGGTCCTCGGTTTACTACGGACCAAGCTGCTCCCCACTTAGGCCTGCCCTCCCGTTGCTGAGCCCGATATGGCAGGCGCGCGCGCAGTCTCAGTCGGGCGAGCGTCTGAACGCACACGTGCCGTGATGCGTTCGTGATGCCGCGGGGCCGCTTCTTGACGTCTTCGTGATCACGCGCCGGCTACTTGGATAGGTGAGCCGTCGCGACGGGCGCGGCCGGCTCGGAGGCGCTTGCAACAGGACGTTTTTTTCGTCATCCCCACCTACCGACTGCGGGACGTGGGCGTCACGGTCGAGCAATACGACGAACACTTCTGGAGGAACGGACAATCGGTGCGGATGATCGTCTTCGACGACTCCACGCCGTCCACGCAAGAGAAGTACTACGGGCTGCTCGAGCGCACGCGCACGCACGCCGATCTGTTCTACGTGGGCCCGAAGGAGAAGGAGCGCTTTCTGGCGCACCTGAACCTGCGCCTGCGCGACAAGCGGCTCGAGGGCCTGGTGCGCAACCTGTTCCGGCCGAGCTACGGCGGCAACCGCAACTTTACGCTGATGTACACGCTGGGCGGTCTGATGATCAGCTCCGACGACGACATGCGACCTTACGCGCTCATGGAAGACAGCGTCGAGTCGCTGTTCGAAGACGAGGTTTGTCGCGGCAAGATCCTGCACCACGACGAAGACGGCTACCGCCAGAAGTCGTTCGACATCGTGGCCGCCTTCCTCGACGTGCTCGGCAAGAAGGTCCGCGACATCCCCTCGAACTACGAGCGCGGCGAGCTCTTGGTCGACACCGCGATGGACCTCGAGACCAACGCCTCGAAGGGCCTCTCGCGCGAGAACTCGCTGGTGCTGCGGCGCGCGGCGCTCGACGAGGACGCGGTCGTGAAGATGGCCCAGACCTTCCGCTCCGGCACGCACGACATGGACGCGGTCGACTTCGTGGAGCTCTTTCTGAGCGATGAGCGCCAAGTCGATCCCGACGAGCTCAAGGATCAGTACGTGCTCGTGAACTTCCGTCCGGTGGTGACGAAGAAGAACTGGCGCATGGACTGCGGGGTCGCGGGTTATGACAACAAGTTCGGCCTGCCCGCGTTTTTCCCGACGCGGCTGCGCTTCGAAGACTACGTGCACCGGCTGTGGATCCAGCAAGACGGAGTCGCCGCGGCGCATGTGGACGCGGCACAGAACCACATCAAGAACAACTACATGCGCAACCCGCCGCCGGCCGAGGTGTTCAACGAGGAGGTCTCGAACCTGCTCAAGCGGAAGATCAAAGACTCCGTGACCAAGCTGGACGAGCTGAGCATCGAGTTCGACTACGACGGCTCGGTCACGGCGGAAGACGCCGGCGAGATCCTCGAGCGCATCGGCGAGCTCCACGCCCGCGCCGAGCGCGCCGCGAACGAGGCCCGCTCGCCCGAGCGCGCGGAGGCGCTGCGCGTCTTCGCGGCCAATCTTTCGAAGTCGTTCTACGGCTTCGAGCCCGACTTCTTCCAACAGAACTTGCTGCGCATCGTCGACGACGTCCTCACGGTGATCAAAGGCTCGCTCGAGCTCTGGCCGACCCTGGTCGAGATCGCATTCTTCGAGAAGGCTCGGCGCGGGCTGCCGCAGCTGCACGTCGCGAATCAACGCCGCTAATCGGGAGAGAGAGCCATGCGTATTGCCCAGGTCGCTCCGCTCTTTGAGAGCGTGCCGCCCACTCGCTACGGCGGCACCGAGCGCGTCGTTTCCTATCTGACCGAAGAGCTGGTCCGGCTCGGACACCAGGTCACGCTGTTCGCGACCGGAGACTCGTGCACCAGCGCCGAGCTCGTGCCCATGTGCCGGCGCGCGCTCTGGCGTGAAGCTTCATGCCGGGAGACGCTCCCGCACCATCTACGCCTCCTGGAGCGCGTGTCCGCCGACGTGGAGCGCTTCGATGTCGTTCACTTCCACACCGACTACCTGCAGTTCCCGCTGCTCCGGCGCGCGCCGTGGCCAAGCATCTACGCGCCGCGCTCACGTGGATCGAACGCTTCGGCGATCGCGACGGCGACGGCTTCGTCGAATACGAGCGGCGCGCTGCGCGCGGGCTCCTGCACCAGGGCTGGAAGGACTCGGACGACGCCATCGTGCACGCGGACGGCTCGATCGCGGAGGGTCCGATCGCGCTCGCCGAGGTTCAGGGCTAC
>CAZYWR010000567.1:0-3023 GCA_964651185.1 uncultured Polyangiales bacterium | reverse complement strand
GCTCTTACCTCGGCTGCGAGTATTGGCCGGTGTTCACGCTCAACAGCGCGCTCGACTCGGTGTTTCGTCCCGCGGTCTCCATCGGCAACGGGAACTTGGTGCCTGCGCACGTGGTGATCGAGAAGGCCGGCGTTCAGGTCGTGACGGTGGACGTGCCAGCGAACTCGGCGACCACCGTACAGCTCGACTTCGATCCGGCGTTGAAGGCCGCCGGCGCTTCGAGCCTGGTGCGCGCCGGCGCTTACCATCTGCGTGCCGATGTCCCCGTGACGGTCCACCAGTTCAACCCGCTGCTCTTCGAGATCCCGCAGAAGTGTCAGGATAGCGGCGACGGCGCGGGGGCGCAGCCGTGTTACTCCTACACGAATGATGCATCGCTCTTGTTCCCCGCGAGCGCGCTCGCCACGGATCCGGAAGACGGCGATACCGGCATCCAATATCTGACGGCCTCGCGCGCCACGTGGTTGGCCGGACCCGAGCAAGGCAGTCTTCATGGGTTTTCCGGCTTCGTGGCCGTGGTCGCGGTCGGCCCCGGTCCTGCCGTGGTGCGCGTGACGACGTCCGCGAACACGCTGCCATCCGCCCCGGGCGCGGAGCCCATCCCAGCGCTCGCGCCGGGCGATACGTTTCAGTGCACCCTCGCGCCCGGCGACGTGCTCCAGCTAGCCTCTGCCATCCCCAGCGCGTGCACGGGTATGCAGAGCGGCACACCCTCCGATCCCACGCCAGCGATCGAGTACTGCGATCCGGGCGCGCAGTTCGACCTCACGCGTACCGAAGTCAGCGCGGACGGGCCGATCGAGGTGATAAGCGGCCACGACTGCACGAACGTGCCGTTCGATCGCCCTGCGTGCGACCACTTGGAAGACGCGATGCTGCCGCTGCGGGCTTGGGGCAAGAGCGTGGTGGTCACGCGCCCGCACGTCAACGGCGACGACAGCTACGTACTCAGGGTGGTGTCCGGCGCGGATGGAAACACCATCAGCTTCGATCCTGCGGTGCAGGCGCCCATCACGCTCGGCCGCGCGCAATCGTTCGAGCTCACGGCGGACGAGCCGCTCTTCGTGCAGGGCACGGGTCCGCTCATGGCTGCGCAGTACCTCGTCGGTCAGGGGCAGCCGACTGCCAGCGTGGGAGACCCTTCGCTCGCGCTGGCCGTGCCCGTCGATCAGTATCGCAGGACTTACAACTTCATCAGCCCTTCGACGTACACCAGCAACTATGTCGATATCGTGGCGGCGACAGGCGATCTGGTGACTCTGGATGGCGCGGTCATCAGCTTGTTCCAACCCATCGGTCAAAGTCGTTTCAGCGTCGTCACCGTTCCCCTTCAGCAGGCGGGTGCCCACGAGCTGCGCGGCACGGGCGCGGCGGGGCTCGGGGTGATGCTGTACGGCGTCGCTTACTACACGAGCTACATGCTCCCGGGCGGCCTCGATCTGCGCACGCTGACCGTATCGGGGTTCTGACACCACCGCCCACCGCCGCGATCATCCCCGATTCTGCTACAGTCTGCCGATGGATCGCGAACGCAAGTTGGCGCTGGCGGTCGAGGCCGTCCTCGAAAGCTATCGTAGCCACGGCAACATCAACCACCTGGAGGCCACGGCGCTGCCGTCACGCCAGCGCGTGACGCAGCTGCTCGACGAGCTGGTGCATCTGGTGTTTCCCGGCTACTTCGACGATTCGAACCTCGACGAGCTCGTCTCGAGCTATGTGATCGGCGAGCGCTGCGCGCGCCTCTATCGCGATCTCAGCGCCGCGTGTTACCGCGCTTTCCGCGTGCAGGATTGCGACGCAAGCGTCGCGCAGCGCAAGGACATCCGCGGGCGCGCCGAGGATGTGGCGCTCGAGCTCCTATCCGCGATCCCGCGCGTGCGCGATGTGCTCGCTACCGACGTGCAGGCGGCTTTCGCCGGTGACCCCGCAGCCTGCAACGCGGAGGAGGTCATCCTCAGCTACCCCGGCGTGCAAGCGATCACCAGCCACCGCATCGCACACGAACTGTACAAGTTGGGCGTGCCGATGTTGCCGCGCATGATGAGCGAGGTGACGCACTCGCGCACCGGCATCGACATTCACCCGGGCGCCACCATCGGGCTGAGCTTCTTCATCGATCACGGCACCGGCGTGGTGATGGGCGAGACGACGCAGATCGGGAGCCGCGTCAAGATCTATCAAGGCGTCACGTTGGGCGCGCTCAGCGTGCGCGGCCGCGACGAGGCGCACCGCAAAAAGCGCCATCCCACGCTCGAGGACGAGGTGACTATCTACGCAGGGGCCACCATTTTGGGCGGCGAAACGGTGATCGGGCGCGGTAGCACGATCGGCGGCAACGTGTGGCTCACGCATAGCGTGGCGCCCGGCACGACCGTCGTGCTCGATACGCCGAGCTTGCTGTTCAAGTAGAAGTAAGGTCGGGTGAACCCGTTCACCACGCCGCAAAGTTTTCTGAGCGCGTCAGCTTTTGCGTGCGCAGAGCGCGACAAGCAGGTGAAAAGCCAGTTGTTCCTTTGCCTGAATTGCGCGCGCGCGTGGTATGTGGCTTGCAGCCGTGGCGCCGGGGCCCTTGGGCCCGGAGGCGCCGTACATGTCGAGCAAGACGTGGGTTCTCATCCTCGGTTGTGTCACGCCGGTCTTGCTACTCGTCGCGGGCTGCTCTGATCATCAAGATACGCCGGCCGAAAGTTGGGTGGGCGTCTGCGTCGACGTCGATGGCGACGGATATGGACTGCAGTGCGACGCCGGCGTCGACTGCGACGACAGCGATCCTCGGGTCCACGCGGACTGCCCCAAGTGCACCACGGCCGCGGAGGGCTGCGCGTGCCAGCCCGGCAGCGCGCCGATCGACTGTACGGTCTCGCCGGAGGTGACGAGCAGCGGTGCGCTCGTCTGTAAGGAAGGCACGCGTTATTGCCGCGATGGGGTATGGAGCGGGTGTGAGGGGATCGCCAGCTACACGGCGCCGGCACCGAGTCAGGTCGGCGCCAAGCTGCAGGGGCTCATCCAGGCAGATGCCGGCC
>CAZYWR010000566.1:0-8258 GCA_964651185.1 uncultured Polyangiales bacterium | reverse complement strand
CAGCGCGCGCCGCGCGAGCTCCACCACGTCGCCGAGCGCGCTGGCCTCGCGCGCGTCGACCTCGAGCTCCGCGAAGCGCACCACATCGAGCACGCGGTGCTCCACCCGCGTGATCGCGCCGTCGCACACGTCGAGCACGCTTACGCCCTTGGCACCGGCTTCGCGCACGTGCCGTCCCTGCAGGTTGCCCGGGAACACGATCCAAGGCTCGCGCTCGACGATCTCGCGCTGATGCACGTGCCCGAGCGCCCAGTAGTCGTAGCCACGCGCGCGCAGCGCCCGCACGTCGCAGGGCGCGTACGGAGCGTGGCCGCGCCGGCCTCCGAGCGCGGTATGCAACAGACCGATGTTGAGGGCGCCCGGCACGGGCTCGGGATAGCGCTCGGTCAAGTCCTCGCTCACGGCGGGCGTCGCGAAGCCTTGGCCATGCACCGCGATCTGCAGCTCCTCGAGCACGTAGCTCTCGGGTCTTCGCGTGCCGAGCTCGACGCAGTGCTCGCCCAGGCTCAGGTGGCGCGTGATCTTGCTCTGCGCGTCGTGATTGCCGCGGATCCAGACCACGCGCGTGCCCACCTCGCGCAGGCGCGCGAGCTGCGCCGCGAAGAACAGCCCGGTCGAGTAGTCGCGCCAGTCGCCGTCGTAGAGATCGCCCGCGAGCAGGAGCAGCTTGGCCTCTTCCTGCAAGCAGAGCTGGATCAAGTTCTCGAGCGCGCGCCGGGTGGCACCTCGGAGCTCGGCGACGGGCGCGCCCTCGTAGCGCTCGAGCCCGGTGAGGGGACTATCGAGGTGCAGATCGGCGGCGTGGACGACGCGGAAGCGCATGCGACGGCGCAGCATACCCCAGGCGCGCCCGCGCCGCGGAAAACTCGCGGGGAGAAAGACCGCGAGCCAGCGTGCACCGACCCGCGCCGAGGATCCGGCCTGCGGCGGTGAGCTCCTCCGCTCGAAACGCACGACGCGCCGCGTGACTCGGACGTGGAGCGCTCGAGTCTTCCACCCGACCAGACCTGGGCTGGCAAGAGCACGTTCTTACCTCGCGGACTCTGCACGGAAAGTACTTCGTTCGCGCGACGGCAAAGTTGTCAGACTCCTAGCCGCCGCGACGGACCGAGGAGCGGACCGCGAAGCCGCCAACCGTCGTAACGGCGCAGGATTTTCGCCGACAAGTCAGGTGTCGCGCGCGCTGCGCGCATGCCGGCAGACGGGCTCCGCGCGGGCGTGGCGCGACCGGCGCGATGACAAGGCAAATGCTCACGTCAGTCTGCTCGCCTCGCGCACGCAGGCGCAGCTCCGCGTGGCACCACTGTTGCACCGAACGGCATCGACAACGACCCCACTCGCAAACCTGGGAACGAGCGTACCCATGGCGGCTTTCATTCTCGTTTCGATCGGCGCGCTGCTGTTCTTCGGCATGCTCGCCGGCCATCTACGTATGCAGCGGATGCTGACCGGGAATCCTTCCTCGGCCGTGCGACTCCGCACCTACCCATCGATCACGGTGATTCGGCCCATCAAAGGCTTGGACGTCGGCTGCCGTGAAAACACCGAGGCCTTGCTCGAGCAAGATTACCCAGGCGATATCGAGCTGCTGTTCGTGTTCGACAGCGCGTCCGACCCCGCATATCCGGGGGTCTCGAGCGTCGTCGCGGAGGCGGGCGGCCGCGCCCGCGTGCTAGTGGTCGGCCCGCCGCCGGCCCGCCGCACGGGCAAGCTGAACGCGATGATCTGCGCGATGCGCGAAGCGCACGGAGAGCTCGTCGCGTTCTGCGACTCCGATTCTCGGCCCGCGCCCGCGCTGCTCCGCCAGCTCGTCGACGAGCTGCTCGATCGACCCGACGCCGCGGACACCTTTGCGCGCGCCATCACGCTCGACCGCCCGACCTCGTTTGCAGAAGCCGTGTACGGGCTGATGATGAACAGCTGGTACGGCGCTGCCGCAGTCGAGTTCGCGGGGCCGAAGCGCGAGCTCCCGTTCATCATGGGACAACTGATGGTCTTTCGTCGGGACGCGCTCGCCGCGATCGGCGGCCTCGAAGCCGCGGAGGGTCAGCTGGTCGACGACATGTTCCTCGGCAAAAAGCTCGCCGAGGCAGGCTACAAGAACGTGATGGTGCGCGCGCCGTTGCACCTGGTCAGCGGACCGCTCGGCCTGCGCGAGCTCTCTGCGCTCCTGCGCAAGTGGATGGCTTTCTCGCGCTCGGGGCTGCCCGCCGAGTTCGTACGCGGCAATTGGTTGCGCGGCGCCGAGCTCACGCTCGCGCTCGGCACGACTGGAGCGGCGCTCGCGACGGGGCATGTCCTGGCTGCGCTGGCGCCCGCCGCGGCGTTGATCCTCTCGCTCTACAGCCAACTATCGCTGCACCGGCGCTTCAGCGGGACCCGAGTGCCGCTGCGCTTTGCCTGGGTGGCGCTGGTGCTGCCGATCGTCGCGGGTGTGCTGCTGCTCTCTACGCACCTTAAGCGCCAGGTCGAATGGCGCGGCAGTTCCTATCGCCTCGACGCCGATGCCCGGCTGGCGAGCGCGCGCTTCAGCACGATAAGTGAAGCGAAGTGAGCCGCTGCGCGAGCGGCACCACCACACAGCCAGACGGCTCGACCACCAAGGGATGCAGCTGCCGCTCGAGCGCGTCGCAGGCGAAGGCCGCGCGCACGCGGATGCGCTCGAACCAGAGCCGTACCGGTGAGGCGGGCACTTGCTCACAGAACAGCCGCACCGTGAGCCCACCGCGCCGCAGCGCGTGTTTGAGCGCGGCGACACTCACGCCAGGCGTGTCGCAACGCACGAGGGCGCTCGCGGCCTGGGCCGCTGCCAGCTCGAGCGCCGACGACGTCCAGCAGCGCGCCAACGCCGCGCGCGTCGACGTCAACGCGTCCGGCGTGGCCAAGAGCGCCGCTTCGTGGACCTGTACGTCAGGCGTCGAGCCGCCAATCGGATGCGCGAGCACGGGCAGCCAACCGAAGGCGCGCTCTTTCGGCGCGTTGCGCGCCACGATCCAGTCGAGGGCCCCGCCCTGGCCGAGCGCGGCCGCCGTCGGCGACTCGAACAGCACGTGCAGCGCGCGCCGGTCCCGCAAGGTTAGGCGCGATGGCACCGGCCAATATGTCGGGCTGTAGAGGCGCTCGCGAGGCCGCGTGATCACGCCGCCCACGGTGTCCATCTCGAGCTGCGCGGGATCGAGCGCGGTCTCGAAGCGCGCGCTGACCGTGACGCGCGGCGCGGCCACGCCCTGCGCGCGCAGACGTACGAAGGGCTGGTCGCCGCGACAGATGATCTCGCGCACGAAACGCTGGCCGCACAAGCCGGAGACGATACGAACGAACAATCCCGCGGCGCGCTGTTCGAACTCGATCTGCGCGGGCCCGTCGCTGGCCCGCTCACGCTCGACGAAACGCCCACCGGCGAATTCGTGTCCCAGCCGCCACAGCCCGCCCTCGTCGTGAAACGCCACCAGGTCGAAGCCGAGGCCGGCGAGCCACTCGCCCTCGGCGCTCGCGAAGCTGGTGAGGCAGCCGCCCCGCGCGCGCGATAGCGTCAGACGATAGTACGCCGTTTCGATCTGCACGAACGGGCCGTCCTCGCGCACCTGCACGCCGGGACACGGCGGGTGATCGCTCGGGGCCGGCGCAGCTGCGAGCGCGAGCGCGCGTTGCGCGGCTGCCTCGGCGGCGTCGAGCCAGGGCCGCTGCTCTTCCCGCCACACGCGATCGGGCGAGGTGCCGGGGATGTAATCGTGATGGTTGGTGAGCACGAGCGTGCTCCAGCCTTCGTGCAGCGCGCGCTCCAAGCCCGAGTCGGGTGCCTGCGCCGCCGACAGCTTCTCCGCCAACAGCAACGTGCGGGCGATGCGCACCGAGCGCTGCTTCACCTCCGGCCGGCTGGCGAGAAAGCCCATCCAGTAAGGGTTGGGATCCGCGTGCAGCACGGGCAAGGCGTCACGCCGGCAAGCGATCAAGCTGAAGTAGTCGTCGAGGCCGGCGAGTAAGGTCCAGGTGCCGGTGCGCGGATATTCCTCGGCGTTGTAGCGCTCGAGCAGCGCGCGCAGGTCGACGATCGGATCGTTGAAGTCCATGCCGATCGGACAGAACAGGTAGGGCGTGCGCGCGAAGGGCGCGAGCTGCCCCACGTAGCGGGCGATGCGCCGCGCAACGTGGCCGCGCGTGCGCCAAGGCAGCGCGAACACTTTGCCGGCCCAGCGGATGATCCCCGCGTGCGCCAGCATGTCGCCTTGGAAGTACGTATGCGCGTTCCAATGGCAGAGAATCTCGGCGCCGTCGTCGTCGCGCCATACGAAGTCGTGCGAACGGTGCACCTTCTCGAGCAG
Organism: uncultured Polyangiales bacterium; assembly: GCA_964651185.1. Classification (GTDB taxonomy): domain Bacteria; phylum Myxococcota_A; class Polyangia; order Polyangiales; family DASUME01; genus DASUME01. Next base: position 3,936 of record CAZYWR010000566.1, on the reverse strand, counting down.
CTCGGCGGTCGAACCGGGGCGCGGGAAGTGATCGCGCGGGCGATAATCGCACGCCACGAAGTACATGCCGTCGATGCGCGTGAGCCCCACGGCCTGCACGCCGACCGCGCGCATCAACGAGGGCAGATGCGGCGAGTGGCCGAAGTTATCGGGGAAATACGCGATCCCCGGCGTGGCCGGCAGGCCCTCGCTCGCCAGCCAATCGTGCCCGAGTTGAAAGTCGCGCAGGATGGTCTCGGGGTGCGGCAAGAGCGTATCGGGCGTCGTGTACGACGACGCGAGCATGCGCAGCTGCCGCTGTGCGAACAGCCGGCGCAGGCGCGCGCGCTGCTCGGGATGGCGCTCCCAATAGAGCTTGAGAAAGAAGATGCTCTCGACGCAGTACACACGCGCTGGATCGCGCTCCAAGGCCGCGAGCACCGCCGCGAAGATCGGCTCCACGCGTTGCGTGAAGTACTCCTCCGACGTCTGCAGCCAGTTGGTATCCCAGTGGCTGCTCTCGCCGAAGATCAAGACGCGCTGGGCGTCGCACGGGATGCCGAGGCGCACGCGCAGCTGAGATTCGACAGAGCTCATGGACACGTTCGGTCAGCGCGCAGCGGAAGATCTCGAAGACCCGCAAGTTCGTCACCGCGCGAGCCGACAGGCGCCGGAATGTCGTCGCGCGGATCGCGGACTAGGGATGTAAAGGATACCCCCGCAGAGGTCGAGCCAGCGCGCGATTTCCGTGCGCCAGCGTGTGCAATTTGCGCACAGACGCGGCCGGCGCCGGACCATGTTCGGGCCGGCGCGCTCGGGAAGTGGCCGGACGCGTGCGTCAGCGCAGCGTGCACGCTTTGCGCACGCCGTCGGCGAGCGCAGTCGACCCGCCGAAGCGCAGCAGATCCGCAGCTTCTTCGCGCGCATCGGGCGCGCGCTCGAGGCAGGCGCTCGCCGCTTCGAGCGCGCCCATGTCGGCGTCGCTGAGCAGATGATCCGAAGGGTGATCGCGAGCGAGCTGCAGGACCTGGTTGAGGTTGTCGACGTCGCCTCGGTCGAGCGCGCGCGCGATCGTGGGCAGGATGATCGCCTTCGCGTGTTCGCGCACGGGCACAGCGAGCGGCTTTCCCGGTTGCACAGCGGCGTCGGAGGGAGACGGCGCGGCCTGTGTCAGGTCGGGCGCAGCGCGCGCGACGGGTTCGGACGGCTCGTGTTGGTCTTTTGTTGGGCTCTCGTCGTCCTCGTCGAGATCGTCGTGCACGCGGCGCCGCGCGCCACGCGCTTCGGTTTCGGCCGGCGCCGGCGCGCTCGCGACCTCGGGTTCGCGCCTGCGTTTCGCAAGCCAGACACCCGCCACGATGGCCAAAAGCCCCAGCGTCGCCCAAATCAGTGCACGTCGACTCATCTTCGCTCTTCGATATCGCGCTCCGCAGAGCCGATCAAAGAGGCGGACGATTGTCCGCGCCGGACGCGAGGCGGCCTAGGTACAGACCGAAATCCGGGACGAGCTCTACAATTTTCGCGCGCCGCAAAACTACGTATGAAGTCTCATACGCCGGCACCCGCATTTTACATAATCCGGTGCGATTCTCGCAGTTAAAGGGCCGCGGCACCCTTGAACCCCCCCCATCCGACATGTGATGAATGGGCGGCGCCGGTCTAACCGGGGCGAGCGGCAGCCCACTCCTTTGCTGCCGCCGGAGGCAATGCTTATGTCTGTTTGGTCCGGACGTTACCTGGGCCTTGCTTTGCTCGTCGCGCTCGCTGGCGCCTGCGGTTCCACGCCGGCCAAGCAGGATGAGTCGGACGACTCTGCGACCGCGGACGATGACAGCTCCGACGATTCGTCGTCAGGCGACGACGACGATAGCAGCGGGGGAGGCACGAAGCCGAGCGTCGACGCGGGCAAATCCACCACCACGCCCAAAGACGCGGGTCATCCTGCGGCCGGCCCCGACGCTGGAAAGACCGGCGGCACGACCGCGGACGCCGGCGCTGGTGGCGGCTCGGATGCCGGCAAAAAGGATAGCGGCACGACCGTGAGTCCCGACGGCGGCATGACCTCCGGTCACGACGCCGGGGGCAGCAGCACGACCGGCGGCAAGCCGGGCGCCTGCTGCTCCGACGGCGATTGCCTGTGCCACGGCGATGTTCCCGCGTCCCTCGGCGCCGCCCCGGGCCCGTTCCAAGTCCAGTCCTACGACATCAACTCGGGTACCGTATATTACCCGAGCAATGCGGACGCGCCGTTCGCGGCCGTCGCGATCTTGCCTGGCTTCCTGAATTCCGGACCCGAAATGACGGATTGGGGAACCTTCTACGCCTCGTGGGGCATCGTATGCGCGGTCACGAACACGAGCCCCATCGACCTGCCGCTCGATCGCGCCGGTCTGCTGCTGAACGCGATCATGGAGCTCAAGGGTGAGGCCACCAAGTCCGGCGGCCCGCTCAACGGCAAGCTCTCTGGACGCTACGGCACATCGGGCTACTCCATGGGCGGCGGCGGCACCACGATCGCGGCCGGCACGGATTCGAGCCTGAAGAGCTCGATCGGGCTCGCGGCGTGGGGCGGAGACGGGACCGGTACGCAGGTGCCCACGCTCTTGTTCTGCGGCGACGTCGACATCGTGGCCCCGTGCGACATGTCCGACGGGGTTTACGCCGGGATCCCCGATTCCACGCCGAAGATGGAGATCGTGGTGCCTCTCGCCGATCACTTCAGCTGGTTCGGTCCTGCTGACGGCGGCGGGGGCATGTCGGGCGGCTACGCGCTGGCTTTCGAGAAGGTTTATCTGGAAGGCGACACGCGCTGGAAGACGCTCTTGCTGACGCCGCCCGCTGGCGGCACGCAGACGACCAACATCCACTGAGCGGCAGCGAGCCGCCCTGGCAGCAGGGCGTGTGTGCCATGGATGATCGAGCGCGAGGGCTCTGCGGCTCTCGCGCTCGATGACGTTCAGCGGTGGAGAACTTCCTCGACCGCCTTCTCCACGGGCTCGCCGCGGCGCAATACGCGAAAGCCGGCGTAGGCGACGGCGACGCCGAAGGCGAGCTCGCCTGCACCGACGGCTTCGGCCAGCACGACGCCGAGCACGCCCAACGTCACCACGCCGAGCGAGCTGTGGCGCTTGAGGCCACCCCAAGCCTTGCTGCCGCTCTGCTTGACGAGGTCTTCGACCTGACGCGCCGCGGTGTCGGGTGGGGTCGTCCGCCGGTCCAAGCTCTTCTCGATGGAGTCGTACAGGATCTGCGTCAGAGGTAATCGATGTCGCTCGCCGGTGTTCATGCCTCGCTCCTGGGCGGATGCGCGCCGCATGCCTTGAAGTGCGCGCTGGCCGCCGCGCGCAAGACCAAATGCCACAACGGATGACCTCGGCGTGTTCGCCAACCTAGCGGCCCGCTGCGCGCGCGACCGCGCACCGCCGGCGTGGGAGTGCGTATGGCCTCGGTCCCGCTATGCAGCAGGCTCCTCGCGTGACGGCGCGAAAGCAGGCTACGCGAGCGCGTTCGGGCGCAAGAAGGCGCGGAAACGCAAGCGCGTGAGCGCGAGCGCGAAGCCCAGCGCCGCGCACCACGCCACGCCTGCCGAGGCGATCGAGAGCGAGCCGCCCAATGCCCACATGCAAAACGCCAACGCGAGCGCGAGCAGGCAGAGCAGATCGACGCTGCTGCGCAGCGACAATGCGGGCCGCCCAACCGCGATGGCCAGCGGCGTGTACAGACCGAGCAGCACACGCATCACCGCCGCGATCACCAACCAACGCGCGGCAGGTGCAGCCGGTGCATAAGAGGCGTCCTTGATCAGCTCGAGCAGCCGCGGCGCGAGCGCGAACACGGCGAGCGCGAGCGGCAGCGCGACCGCCAGCGCGAGCTTGATGGAGGCATCGAAGCCGCGCTGCAGCTCCGCAGGCGAGCGCGCCAAGCGGCGCAGGTTGGGCGCGGCGCTGCGCGCGACCA
>CAZYWR010000565.1:0-6628 GCA_964651185.1 uncultured Polyangiales bacterium | reverse complement strand
GCCTTTGGCATGCGCGAGCGCGGGCACGAACGCGCCCGCGAGGAGCGCCAAGCTGGCGATCGCGGTCCTCATGGCCCCTCGCCGCCGAGCCGGCGCACGCGCTCGCGCGGCGACACGATGTCCGTCACGCGCACGCCGTAGCGCTCGCCCACCACCACCGCCTCGCCGTGCGCGATCAACGTGTTGTTGGCGTAGATCGCGAGCGGCGCGCCGGCCGCGGTGCCCAGATCGAGCACGCTGCCCACGCTGACCGAGAGCAGCTCGCCGATGCGAATGCGCTTGCGCCCGAGCTCGACCGTGAGCTCGAGCGGGATCTCGAGGATGCGATCGATGCCTTCCGGAACGGCATCTGCCTGGCCCTGCTGCGCCTCTGCGACGTTGTCTCTCATGGTACTCCCTTCAGCACTGCGGTGACCTCGACCGCGATGTTGCCGTGGCTGACTACCGGCGTGCCGATCATCTTCTTCTGACCTTCGACGTACAGTTCGAGCGGCGCGTTCGGCGCCTCGTGCAGCCGCACCACGTCGCCCACGCGAAGCGCGAGCACGTGGCGTACCGTGCTCTTGGCGTGGCCGAGCACCGCCACCAGCTCGAGCTCCGCGCAAGACAGCCGAGCCATCATGCGCGCCTTGTCGCCGCTCGTCACCGGCTCCTCTTTGGGCGGTTCCACCTTGGGGGCACGGATCGCCGTGCCGCTGAGCAGCACCGTCAGCTCCTCGCTGGAGTCGAGGCCGAAGCTCACCGAGATGGGCACGCGCAGGAGCGGCTCGAACTGCGGGAGGCGCGGCATGTCGACCGGGCGCGCGAGCACCTCCGAGACCACGAGCGACAGCTCGCTCTCGCCCCATTGCTTCGAGAACGCGTCCACCATCTCATCGCAGAACGGACGTACGATGCGCCGGTCCACCGCGCTCAGAAAACCGCGCACATCCTCCACGGGGCCGGCATCGGAGGCGATCTGCACGCCGCCGCCGAGCCGCCGGTTCAGGACGAAGCGCGTGAGCCCTGGACCCATCACCAGAAAGCAAGTCCCGCCGTCGGGCGTGCGTAAGGTACAGACCGCCGCGCCGGGCGCTATCGCCTGCGCGATCACGCTGTACGGCACCACGTCGGCGCTGGTCTCGCGCACGCTCGCCGACACTCCCAACATACGGCGCAAGATCTTGCGCGCCTCGGCCGACCATTCGCGCGCGACTTCGTCGGCTTTGAGCAGCGACTTGCGCAGGCGTTGATCGGGCGACCCGAGCTCCACCTCTTTGGCCGAGGAGCCGCTGCCGGCTCCGTTGCGCATGGCCTGGAGCAGCGCCTCGGTCTCGTCGGTGGAGAGCAGCGGCTCGTAGCCGTGGTCGCTCATTGGATGACGAACTCCGTGAAGTACACCTGCGTGACGCGCGACGAAGGCATCGTCTCGTTGGCGATGCGCTTCACGCGCTTCTGGATCTCGCGCTTGTTGTCGGCGCCCGACGTATCGGCGAGGTTCAGCGACGACAGGTAGAGCAGGATCTGATTGCGCACCGGAATCAACGACGCCTCGACCTCCGCCCGCGCCGCTTCGCTGGTGATGCGAATCTGCATCGTGACCTTGAGGTAGCGATCCGAGTCGGGCTCTGCGAGGTTGGTCACCATCGGCTCGAGCGGCATGAGCGGTCCTCTGCCCGCCGCCTCGTCCCCGTGCGCCGACGCACTCTCCTCTTCCCTCGCGCCTCCGCCGTGCTCGCCAGCTTGCGCCTCGTGCTCCTCTTGGGAGTCGCCGTGCTCCTCGCCGGACGCCTCGTGCTCTTTCGCCGACGCGTGCTCGCCCGCTTTCGCTCCCGCCTTCTCGTCCGCTTTCTTCGACTGTGCGGCGGCGTGCTGCTGCGTGTAGACGAAGTAACCACCCAGCCCCAGCACCGCGACGAAGTTCACGATCGCGAGGATGATGGGGAGCTTGCCGCCCTTGCTGGCGGGCGCGGCTGCAGCGGTATCGTCTTGGGTCTCTGCCATGGCCCTGCGGAAAGCAGTCCGCGTGCCAGCTGAAATTTGTGGTGTTTCTGGCGCGGACGTCGCGCGCGATCGGCTGTTTCACCGCCAAGCCGATAGCGCGGGGTCAGCGCATTGACGGTGGCTCTCACGTGACCTTGTGGGCAAGGGCCCGCGAGAAGCCTACCCTTCCGCGCGATCTCAGCATAAGGTCCGACGCGAGTCACAGCGGTGGGCCCACCGCGCAAGCAAATCTGGAACGCACGGGCCCACGTGGAAACAAAAGCGAAGCGCGCGAGTTTGCGCGCAACCAAGGCGCCCGACGTGGACGATCTCTCCTCCGACCTCGCATCGCTCAAAATCGACCGCACCCCGGCGCGCGAACGCGGTTCGGCCTTCGGGCAGCTCGTGGCCTGGGTCATTGCGCTCGGCATCCTCGGCGGCGTCGCTGCTTGGGCCTATCCGCAGCTCTCGGCGCAGATGTTCAAGGCCGAGGTCCAGACCGCCCCAATCCTCGAGATTTCGCCTTCGGCGGCCCTGACGTCGCTCACCGCGACCGGATACGTGATCGCGGAGCGCCGCTCCAAGGTGGGCGCGAACGTACCGGGTCGTATCGCGAAGCTGTGGGTGCGCGAAGGAGCGACCGTGAAGGAGGGAGACGTCTTGGTCGAGCTCGAGGCGGCCGATCAAAAGAGCAACGTCGCGTCGGCGCAGGCGCGGGTGTTGGCTGCGCAGGCCAAGATCGCCTCCGCGCACGCGGCCCTGCGCGAGCTCCACGTGCAGCTCGCACGGCAGCGCACGCTCGTGGCCGAGAGCGCCGCCTCGCGCTCGGTCGTCGAGGATCTGGAGGCGCGCATCGCCACCGCCGAGGCGGCCATTCACGCGGCCGAAGCGGACACGCGCGCATCGCAAGCGGAGGTCGAGCACGCCAAAGTCACGCTCGGCCACATGACCATCCGCGCGCCCATCGACGGCACCGTGCTCGACAAGCCACTCGACGTGGGCGAGATGGTCGACACGAACACGCCGCTGCTCGAGTTGGCTGATCTGCACTCGATCGTGGTCGAGATCGACGTGCCCGAAGCGCGACTCGCGTTGGTCAAGGTCGGTGGCCCATGCGAGATCTCGCTCGACGCGTTCGCGGGCAAGCGCCTGCGCGGCCGGGTACGTGAGATCGGCAAACGGGTCAACCGCTCGAAAGCCACGGTACCGGTCAAAGTGGAGTTCACGGACGATCAGGCGGGCGTGCTTCCGGATATGTCCGCGCGGGTCAGCTTTTTGACCGAAGCGCTCGACGCCGAAACGCTGAAGGCGGCGTCCAAGACGATCGTGCCGGCCGCGGCCGTCACATCGCGCAACGGCAAGGACGCAGTGTTCGTGCTCGACAGCGGCGCCGTGCGCCTCGAGCCAGTCAAGCTCGGGCCGAAGAGCGGCGACGGCTTCGAGCTGCTCCAAGGCCCGCCCGTCGGCGCGCGCGTGGTGCTGAATCCGGAGCCCGCCTTGAGCCACGGACAGCGGGTGAAAGAAAGGACGGAATGATGTCGGAAGGGAATGGCAAGTCGACGGCCGTCGCGCTGCGCTCCGTCAGCAAAGGCTACGAACGCGGCAAAGAGACCGTCCACGTGCTCGACAACTTGAGCTTGGACGTCGCGAAGGGCGCGTTCGAGGCGTTCATGGGGCCGTCCGGCTCGGGCAAGTCGACCTTGCTCAACTTGATCGGCGGCATCGATCGCGCATCGAGCGGGGCCGTGGTCGTGGCCGGCCAAGATCTGACGCGGCTGAGCGACTCCGAGCTCGCGAAGTTTCGCTCCAATACGCTCGGCTTCATCTTTCAGCAGTACAACCTGATCCCGGTGCTGACGGCGCTCGAGAACGTGGAGCTGCCGCTGCTCTTGACCAAGCTGAGCGCGAGCGAGCGCAAGAAGCGCGCGCAGACCGCGCTGCGCGTGGTCGGGCTCGAAGACCGCATGAATCACTACCCGCGCCAGCTCTCGGGCGGCCAGGAGCAACGCGTGGCGATCGCCCGCGCGATCGTGAACGACCCGCAGATCATCGTGGCCGACGAACCCACGGGCGACCTCGACCGCAAGAGCGCCGACGACGTGCTCACCTTACTGACCAAGCTGAACAAGGAGTTCGGCAAGACGATCCTGATGGTCACGCACGATCCGGAGGCCGCCGAGCGCGCGACGATCGTGCACAAGCTGAACAAGGGGAAGCTCGAATGACGTTGTTCGGGCTCGCAGCCAAGAACGCGCTGCGCAACCGCTTCCGCACCTCGCTGACGGTGGTGGGCGTCGCGGTCGCGATCATCGCGTTCGTGCTGCTACGGACGGTCGTCACGTCGTGGAACCTGGGCGCCGAGTACGCCTCGAAGGACCGCATCGCGACGCGCCACAAGCTGTCGTTCGTGATTCCGCTGCCGAAGCGCTACGTCGACAACATCCGCGAGGTCCCCGGCGTGAAGGCGGTGACCTGGGCGAACTGGTTCGGCGCCAAAGACCCGCGCAACCCGGACATCTTCTTCGCGAACCTGAGCGTCGACGCCAAGACCTTCCTCGACGTGTACGATGAGGTGGAGCTGCCGGCGGAGCAAAAGCAGCGCTGGCTCGAAGACCGTCAGGGCGCCATCGTCGGCCAGAGCTTGGCCAAACAGCTCGGGCTCAAGGTGGGCGACACCTTCACGATGTCGGGCACCATCTATCCGGGCGACTGGGTGTTCCACATCGACGGCATCTACACGTCCAACCGGAAGTCGTTCGATCAGTCTTCGCTGATGTTCCACTGGGACTACGTGAATGAGTCGCTCCCGGAGAGCCGGCGCGACAAGGTCGGCTGGGTCGTCTCGCGCGTCGACGATCCCGGTCGCGGGGCCGAGGTCGGCGCCGCCATCGATCGCATCTTCGATCAGTACGACAACCAGACCCTCACCATGAGCGAGCGCGCGATGAACCTGTCGTTCCTCGGCATGTTCTCGGCCATCCTCAAGGCGATCGACATCGTGTCGGGCATCATCCTGTTCATCTTGATGATGATCCTGGCCAACACGATCGCGATGGGCGTGCGCGAGCGGACGAGCGAATACGGCGCGCTGCGCGCGCTCGGCTTCTCCCCGGGACACATCCGCTTCTTCATCATCGGCGAGTCGGCCACCATCGGGTTGGTCGCGGGCGTGCTCGGGATCGCGCTGGCATGGCCTCTCGTCAACCGGGCGGTGTCGCGCATGATCGAAGAGAACATGGGCAGCATGTTCCCTTACTTCCGCATCGAGACCTCGACCGTGGTCGTCGCGATGGTGATGGCGCTGGTGCTCGGGGCCTTGGCCGGCGTCGTGCCGGCGATCCAGGCGGGCAAACTCACGGTCGTCAACGCGCTCCGGCGCGTGGAATGAGAGGCGCGCGATGATCCCGCTTTCCTACAACCTGCGTAGCCTGGCCGTGCGCAAGACCACGACCATCGCCACGGCCAGCGGTATCGCGCTCGTGGTGTTCGTGTTCTCGGCGGTGAAGATGCTGGGCGAGGGCATCCACAAGACGCTCGCGATCAGCGGCCGGCCCGACGTGGCCATCGTGCTGCGCAAAGGCTCGGACGCCGAGCTCTCGAGCGGCATCGAGACGCCGAACGTCGGCGTCATCCTCGCCGACAAGGCGGTGGCGCGCCGATCGGACGGCAAGAGCGACGGCGTAGGCGAGATCGTCGTCGTGCTGACCATGGACAAAGTCGGAACCGAAGGCGTGTCCAACGCGCAAGTGCGCGGCGTGACCGACGACGTCTACGAGTTTCGCCCCGACGTGAAGATCCTCGAGGGCCGCAAGGCGCGGCCGGGCGGCGACGAGTGCGTGATCGGGCGCGCGATCCGCGGGCGCTTCAAAGGCGTGGATCTCGGGCAGACCTTCGAGCTGCGCAAGAACCGTCCGGTGAAAGTGGTGGGCGTGTTCGAGTCGGGCGGCTCCTCGTTCGAGTCCGAAGTCTGGGCCGATATCGAGACCGTGCGCGCGGCGTTCGGTCGCGAGGGCATCGTGCAGTCGGTGCGCGCGCGCCTCACAGACGCCTCGCAGTTCCTCGCCTTCGAGCGCTCGATCGAGAACAACCGTCAGCTCAGCGCCGAAGTGATGCGCGAGTCGGACTACTACGAAAAGCAGTCGCAGGGCACCTCCACCTTCATCTCGATCCTGGGCAAGACGGTCGCGGTGTTCTTCGCGATCGGCGCCATGATCGGCGCGATGATCACGATGTACTCGGCGGTCGCGAACCGCAAGCGCGAGATCGGCACGCTGCGCGCCCTCGGCTTCGGTAAGTTCTCGATCATGAGCTCGTTCTTGGTCGAGTCGCTGCTGCTCGCGCTGTTCGGCGGCATCGTGGGCGCGGTCGCGTCGCTGGCGATGGCGTTCGTGCGCTTCTCGATGGTGAACTTCCAGAGCTGGAGCGAGATCGTCTTCAAGTTCGAGCCCACGCCGGGCACCATCATCGGGGCGCTCGTGTTCGCGACGGTGATGGGCTTTCTGGGCGGACTATTCCCGTCCGTCCGGGCGGCGCGCATGCCGTTGATCAAGGCGCTCAAGGATTGACGGACACTCCGCGGAGTGATTGCATTTTGCATTCATTATGGCACATTCTGCATTCAGGATGATGTCGTGACCACGGGCACCACCGTCACCTTGAGCATTCG
>CAZYWR010000564.1:0-1897 GCA_964651185.1 uncultured Polyangiales bacterium | reverse complement strand
GCGTTCTTGACTGACTCCGAGCGCGCGCGATCAGCGGGGTCTTCCAGGTTGAGCTCCTGGACCGCCACGAACTCGTCGATGTCCTCACGACTCTCGAAATTGAGCCGGTGCCAATCGATGACCGACCCGCCATGGAGCGCCAGCCGCACCGCCTCGAGATCGGCCAGCGTGAGTTCATTCAGAGCGCGGAAGCGCCGATCGAGCGTGGGCTCGGACATCGCGGGGGTTGGATTCGGAAGCTCAGGAGTGCTGAGAAGTAGACGCCGAAGAGCGGGAGGGATTGCGGTTTCCGCTGTTGCTCCGGCTCAAGAACACCGTCCCGAGGAAGATCCCGACGGTCACGCACAGGACCCCCAGGTTGCCCCAAAACACGCCGTTGCAGCCCGTCGCGAAAAACGGAGCAAACACGATGGCCCCCGAGCGCAGCGCCGACATCGACCCTCCCGAAAAATGGCCACAGCAGGCGCTCCCCATGTAGGAGAGGCTCTCACGCCCGCCGGACGTGGTCAAACATCTACTACACGCGTGCGTTTCCGCCAGATGCACGGGCAGCACGAAGCTCATGCTCGCGTCGCCAGCGGCCCCCCGCACGCTCGACGATCATAGCCCGAGTCCCGTGAAACATCGCAAGAGTTCTCCTTTTCAGCGGCCCCACGGTGCGGGAAACTACGACATCGATGACCGACTCGATCATTCCTCCGGCGAGCCCTGAAGCGCTGCCTATCTTGCCGCTCCGCAACTCGGTGCTGTTCCCGGCCTCCGTCGTTCCGGTCAACGTCGGGCGGCCGCGCTCGGTGCGCCTGATCGAGGAGGCCTTCGGCGGCGAGCGACCGACCATCGGCGTAGTCGCGCAGAAGGCCGCTGAGACCGAAGATCCCCAGTTCGCGGATCTGTACAAGATGGGCACGGTCGCGCGCATCTTGAAGGTGATCCGCCTGAGCTCCGGCAACTACAGCGTGGTGCTTCAGGGTGTGGCGCGCATGCGCGTCTTCGAACCGATCGAAGCCCGCCCTACCCTGCGCGCCCGCATCGAACGCATCGTCGAAAGGCCCGGGCGCGACGTGGAGACCGACGCGCTCATGGTGCACCTGCGCGAGCTGGCGCGGAAGCTGATGGCGGTCTTGCCGCAGTTGCCGCGCGAGGCTGCGCAGGCGCTCGACAACGTGCAGGAGGCCGGTGCGCTCGCAGATTTGGTGGCCTCCAACCTGCCGATCAGCACGCCGCAAAAGCAGAGCGTGCTCGAACAGCTCGAGGTGCGCGACCGGCTGCGCAAGGTGATCGACCTGCTCACGCGGCAATCGGAAGTGCACCGCGTGAAGCAAGAGATCTCGACCATGGTGCAGGAAGAGATGTCGCGCTCGCAGCGCGAGTTCTTGCTGCGCCAGCAGATGCGCGCGATTCGACGCGAGCTCGGCGAAGGCGAGGAGGACGAGGACGAGCTCGAACAGCTGCGCGACCGCATCGCGCGCGCCGAGCTGCCGAGCGAAGCGGAGCGCGCGGCGAAGAAGCAGCTGAGCCGCATGCGCACGATGGCGCCGAGCGGCGCCGAGTACCAGAGCGCGCGCACCTACGTGGAGTGGCTCGCCGACTTGCCCTGGAGCCGCTCTACGCCCGACCGGCTCGACGTACCCGAGGTGCGGCGCGTGCTCGACGAGGACCATCACGGGCTCGAGCGCGCCAAGCGCCGCATCGTGGAGTTCATCGCGGTGCGCAAGCTCAAGATGGACCAACGCGGACCGATCTTGTGTTTCGTCGGTCCGCCCGGTGTGGGCAAGACGTCGCTCGGACGTTCGATCGCGCGCGCCACGGGTCGCCAGTTCGTGCGCGTATCGCTCGGCGGCGTGTCCGACGAGGCGGAAGTACGCGGCCATCGCCGCACCTACGTCGGCTCATTCCC
>CAZYWR010000563.1:0-10219 GCA_964651185.1 uncultured Polyangiales bacterium | reverse complement strand
GAGCTCGAGGACCTGCTCGCGCCGACGCGCTCGAACATCCCGCGCACGGTGCTCGTCGCCGGGATCTGTGGCGCTGCCATAGGATTGGGAGTGCAATGGTATTGCAACGCGCTCGACTTCCCCATCAACGTCGGGGGCCGGCCGCCGTTCGGGCTGCCTGCGTTCATTCCGATCACCTTCGAGATCATGGTGCTGCTCGCGTCCCTGGCCGCGTTCTTTGCGGTCTTGCGCCGCGCGCGCCTGCCGTGGCTCGCGCATCCGGTGTTCGAGGTGCCGGGCTTCGACCGCGCCAGCGTCGATCGCTTCTGGCTGTTCGTGAGCGCCGAGGATCCTGCTTACCGCGGTGCAGACGAGACTCAGGCGCTCTTATGCGAGCTCGGCGCGACGAGCGCGTTTGCGCTCCCCGCTGGCGAGAGTCCGGCGCGCAGCGAGGACCCGGCGCTCTTCAGGCCCAAGGAGGTCAACTCGTGATCGCTGCGCCGCGAGTCGGTTGGACGCTGCTCGTGTCGCTCGCCGCGGCGGCCTGCGAGGATGCCCTGCCCGATATCGATTGGCAGCGCATGCTTAACCAGGCGCACCTGCAAGCGTACGAGTCGTCGCGCTTCTTTCCCGACGGGCGCGCCATGCAGCAGCCGCCCGCGGGCACCGTCCCCGTCACGCACGCGAGCGGACCGAGCGCGCTGCTGGAGGGCCGCGCCGGGGCGACGTATGTCGAGAGCGTTCCGATCGCCGCCGATCACTCGCTGCTGAAGCGCGGACAGAACCGCTACGAGTTCTTTTGCTCGCCATGTCACGGTCTGACAGGCACAGGCGAGTCGCTCGTCGCGCACAACATGACGTTGCGCAAACCACCTTCCCTCGTCGCCGAGCCGGTCCGATCGTTCCCCGTCGGCCGGGTGTTCGAGGTCATCACGCAAGGCTACGGGCTCATGCCGGCGTATCGTCAGGAACTGCCGGTCCAAGATCGCTGGGCGGTGGTGGCGTATCTGCGCGCGCTGCAGCGCAGCCAAGGCGTCGAGCTGTCGGCGCTCCCGCCTGCCGTGCGCGCTCACGCCGAGGAGGCGCTGCGATGAGTCCCTCTGCGGTCGCGGCTGTCGACGCCGAGGCACCGATCCTGCGCGGCGGTGGGATGGCCGCTTGGATCTGCTTGTTCGTCGGGGTGGCGGCGGGCGCCGTGATGGTCTGGGCCTTCGTCGCGCATCCCGCGCGAGCGTTTCACTCGTACCTGACGGCGTACGCGTTCACGTTGAGCCTGGTGATCGGCAGCGCGGCGTTCATCATGATGGGACACGCTGCGAACGCGACCTGGCCCGTGGCCGTCCGGCGCTTGGGCGAAGCCGCCGCGGCGCCCACGCCGCTTTTGCTCGTGCTGTTCGCGCCGGTCGTCGGGGGGCTCGGGAACCTCTACCCGTGGATGCATCCGGAGCACTACGCGGAGCCCACGCGTCGCATGCTCGAGCATCGCCAGCCTTACATGAATCCCGGCTTCTTCGCGGGCCGCGCGCTCTTTTATCTGCTCGTCTGGTCGCTGTTCGCCTGGCTCTTGCGCCGCTGGTCGTTGGCCTCGGACCACGGGAGCGACCCCGAGCGCCAGCACGTGCGCTTGCGGCGCCTCAGCTACGCGGGTCTGCCCATCATGGCGCTCACCAGCGGCTTCGCGGCCTTCGATTGGTTCATGTCGCTCGCGCCGGAGTTTTCGTCGACGATGTTCGGTGCGCTCTGGATCGCGATGTGCTTGTTCGGCGGCACAGCGTGCATCGTGCTGCTCACGGCGCTGGCGCGCGCTGCGGGCTTGCACAGCGCCGGACCGTCGCACGTCCACGCGCTCGGACGCCTCCTGTTCGCCTTTCTCATCTTCCTTGGCTACACGTCTTTCTTTCAGTTCATGTTGGTCTGGATCGCCAACAAGCCGTCAGAAGCGGTTTGGTACGTCGAGCGGTCGCACGGAGCATACTTCTGGGGTTCCGTCTTTCTCGTGCTGGGGCACTTCTTCTTGCCGTTTTTCGCGCTGCTCTCGTTCGGACTCAAACGCCGGCTCTCCTGGCTGGCCGCGATCGCTGGTTGGTGTCTGTTCTCGCAGTACCTGCATCTGCATTGGACCATCACGCCGAGCTCGAGCGAGCGCGGCTTCGCATGGCTCGATTTGATCGCGCTCCTGGCCGTGCTCGGCCTCACGCTCAGCTTCGGGCTGTGGCTACAACGTGGCCGTCTCTTGGCGCCCGTCGGCGATCCTGTTTATCGGGCGGCACTCCGTTACCGGAGCCGTTGAGGGCTTGAGCTATGGCGCACGAACATCCCCTTATACAAGAAGAAGAACATATCTCCCGCGGTTCCATCGTGGGCGTCACGCTCTTTGTGCTCGGCTTCGGCGGGCTGCTCGTCGCGATCTCGGGCGTGCTGCTGCGCGAGTGGCGCCGGAGTCTTCCCGTCGCGCAAGGGGTCCTCGCTGCGCCAACCCCGGCGCCGGAGGTGTCCAACGTGCGCAGCGAGCTATTCCGTGGCCCGGGCGCAGGTCAAGTGCTCAAGGCGCAGCAGCGCGATGAATTGAGCCGCTACCGTTGGGTCGATCGGGCGCACGGCATCGTCGGCATCCCGATCGACGTGGCTATCGAGCTCGTCGCCGAGGAGCCGTCGCGATGAGGGCGTGCCGACGCGCGACGGTCGAGCTCGCGTTCCTCCTGAGCATCGGGGGTGCGATCGAGGCAGAACATCCAGCCCGCGCAGACGTGAAGCCGTTGGCCGCGGACGTGGGCGTGGACGAGCATGTCGGCACGGCCATACCGGGAACACTGGCGCTGACGGATCAGCACGGTCGGCGACGCCGCTTCGTCGAGTTCTTCACGCGGGAGCGGCCGATCGTGCTGACGCTCGCTTACTATCACTGCCCAGGCCTGTGCGACGTGACGTTGCGCGAACTCGCCACGAGCTTTCGCCAGCTCGACTGGAAGCTCGGTGAAGACTACCGCGCATTGACGATCAGCATCGACCCGCACGACACCCCGCTTTCCGCTTCGGCCAAGCGCGAGAACGTGCTCAAGCTGCTGCGCGGACCCGGGGGTGAACAGTGGCCCTTCATGGTCGCGAGCCAGGATGCGCTCGACGCGCTGACGCGGACGCTCGGCTATCGCTACGACTATGACGCCGGAACCAAGCAGTACGCGCATCCGGCGGTCAGCATCGTTCTGACCCCCGAGGGCCGCGTAGCTCGTTATGTGTATGGTCCGAGCTTCGAGGCGGCCGATCTCGCGTTGGCCTTGCGCGAGGCGCGCCTAGGTCGAGGTGGCGCTACGGCGCTGATCGACCGCGTGGTGCTCGCTTGCTTTCGCTACGACGCGAGCAAGCACCGCTACGAGTCCCTCATCTTGGGAGTCATGAGGGGTGGCGCGGCCGCGATCGCGCTGGCCCTGAGTCTGGCGATCTGGATGTTCATTCGCAAAGGTCGCGCGCGGCGCGCCGCGCAGTAGCCTCCGGAGCGCCCCGAGTCATGGGCTATATAGCCGATATTCTGCGCATCGTCCTGCTGCTGCCGCCCGAGTCGTCGACGAGCGCGCGCGGCATCGACGTGCTCCACTTTGCGATCATCCTGACCACCATGTTTGGCGCCGGGGCGATCACGCTGGTCGGCATCGTCTTCTGCATCCGCTACCGCGCCCCGGAGCGCGCTCCGAACGAGCGCCGTAAGGCCGCCCCCATGGCTTCTGTCTGGACGGAAGCCTTGGTGATCGGTGGTCTGTTTTCGCTCTTTATCGCGTTCTGGGTGGTCGGCTCTTGGCAATACGTCGAGCTCGCTTCGCCGCCGGCCGGAGCCTACGACATCTACGTGAGCGGCAAGCAGTGGATGTGGAAGTTCGGCTATCCAGACGGCAGCCACACGATCGGCACGCTCTATGTGCCGACCGATCGGCCCGTGCGGCTCATCCTCACGTCGCGCGACGTGATTCACAGCTTCTTCGTGCCTGATTTTCGCGTTAAGCAGGACGCCGTGCCGGGTCGCTACACGAGCCTCTGGTTTCAGGTCTCAAACCCGGGAGCGCATCAGATCTTTTGTGCAGAATATTGCGGGACCAAGCACTCTGGAATGCTCGGGCAAGTGATCGCGTTGTCTGGACCCGACTTTGAGCGCTGGCTCGAGAGCGGCGAGCGATCCGAGCGCGGAAGCTCCGATCTGCTCTCCGCGAACACCTCTGAGCCAGCGCTGGCAGAGCGCGGCCAGCAGGTGGCTGCGACCTACGGCTGTCTGCGCTGCCACTCCATCGACGGCTCGCCGCACATCGGTCCGACCTGGGCCGGTCTGTACGCCAGCGCGGTGCCTCTCACGGGCGGCGGCAGCATTGTCGCAGACCCAGCTTACCTGACGGAATCGATGATGGACCCAGTCACGAAGGTCCGCCTCGGATATGCGCCCGTGATGCCGAGCTACTTGGGACGCCTGCGCCCGGGGGAGGTCGGCTCGCTCGTCGAGTTCATCAAGTCGCTGCGCCAAGTGGAGACCACCGCGACACCTGCGCCGCTGCTCATCCCTGACGGCGGCGTGTATCGCGTGCCGCGCACGGAGCTGACGCGCTCGCCGGCGCCTGCCGGCGGCATCGGCCAGCCGCCAGGAGAGCCGATGCCTTCGGAGGAGGAAGTGCGTCCGACAGCCCCGACTCCCGGCGGCCAAGTCAACCCCATGCCGCGGCCCCCCGCGGATGACCTCAGGCAACGACTGCAGCGCGACGCGGGCGTCAGCACGGCCCGGGACGGTGGCAAGACATGACGGTTTCGAGCCCCACGATGACCACCACGAGCGCGAGGACCGGCGACGTGCCGGGTCAGCCCGACTACCTGCGCGCAGAGAGCGGGCTGATGTCGTGGTTGAATACCCGCGATCACAAGCGCATCGCCATCATGTTCTACGTGACTGTGCTCTTCTTCTTCATGCTCGGCGGGGTCTTCGCGTTGCTCTTGCGCTCCGAGCTGCTCACGCCGGGGCCCACGCTGATGGACGCAGTCACCTACAACCGTCTGTTCACCTGGCACGGCGTGGTGATGGTATGGCTGTTTCTGATCCCCTCCATTCCGAACATCTTCGGCAATTTCGTGCTGCCGATTCAGATCGGCGCCCGCGACTTGGCGTTTCCCGCGCTCAACCTCGCCAGCTACTACGTGTATGTCGCGGGCGCGCTGATCGTGATGGGGGGCCTGATCGCGGGCGGTGCCGATACGGGCTGGACCTTCTACACTCCCTACTCCGAGACCACGCCCATCTCGCTCTTCCCAGTCGTGTTCGGCGTATTCGTGGTGGGCATCTCATCCATCTTCACCGGGCTGAACTTCATCGCCACGGTGCACATGCTGCGCGCGAAGGGCATGTACTGGATGCGCATGCCGCTGTTCGTCTGGGCGATCTACGCGACGAGCATCATTTTGGTGCTGGCGACGCCAGTGCTGGGATTGTCGGTCCTGCTGGTCGGACTGGATCACGTGTTTCACCTGGGCGTGTTCGACCCTGGAAGCGGCGGCGATCCGGTCTTGTTCCAGCACCTGTTCTGGTTCTATTCGCATCCCGCCGTGTACATCATGATCCTGCCGGCGATGGGCGTCGTGAGCGAAATCGTGACCACGTTCGCCCATCGCCGCCCATCGTCGTACAAGGCGATCGCCTTTTCCTCACTGGGCATCGCGTTCGTCGGCTTTCTTACCTGGGGGCACCACATGTTCGTCGCGGGCATCTCGACCTTCGACGCGGGGGTGTTCGGCATTCTTTCGATGTTCGTCGCGATCTTCTCGGCCATCAAGGTCTTCACCTGGGTGAGCACGCTCTACAAAGGGGAGATCATCTTCGGCACACCGTTGCTTTACTTCTTTGCATTCATGTTCCTCTTCATCTTCGGCGGCATGACTGGGGTGGCAGTCGCCACGCAATCGCTCGACGTGCACTGGCACGACACCTACTTCGTCGTCGCGCACTTCCACTTCATCATGGTGGGCGGCAGCGTCACCGCATTCTTGGCCGCCGCATATTACTGGTTTCCCAAGATGTTCGGCCGGCTCTACTCCGAACGCGTGGGCATGCTCGCGGCGACGGCCGTCTTCATCGGCTTCGTGCTGACTTTTCTGCCGCAGTTCTTGCTGGGCAACGCGGGAATGCCGCGGCGCTACTACAACTACCCGCCGCAGTACCAGTGGTTGCACGTGTTGGCCACGGGCGGCGCGTGGCTCTTGGGCACGAGCGTGCTGCTCGCGCTCGGCAACCTGCTCGTAGCCATGCGCTACGGGCCACGCGCCGGTCCGAATCCCTGGGACTCGCGTAGCTTCGAGTGGCTTACGGCGTCACCTCCGACGAAGCACAATTTCGCCAAACCGCCCGTATTCGATCGGGGGGCGTACGAGTACGAGCTCTCCCAGGAGGAGGCGTATGAGCGTACCTTCCGTCGGTGAGCAGTTTCAAGATCTCGAGCGCCAGTCGACCACCCTCCGCTTCGGGATGTGGATCTTTCTGGCCAGCGAGCTCTTGCTGTTTTCCGGTCTGTTCGCCCTCTATGCGGCGTATCGGACCATGTACGGCGAAGATTTCGTCGCCGCGCTCCATCACAACACGCTCGCGTACGGAACCGTGAATACGTACGTGCTCCTGACCAGCAGCTTTGCGATCGCGCTGGCGCTCGGCTGCGTGCAGCGCGACGCGCGCCGCTGGGCCGTCTTCTTCGTCGGGATCACGGTGCTGCTCGGATTCGCATTTTTGGGTATCAAGATCGCTGAGTACGCGGTGCACGTGCACGAGGGTGCCCTGGTCGGACCTTACTATCGTAACGAGGAAGATCCGACGCTCGGCGGAAACCGCTTCTACACGCTCTATTGGCTCACGACGGGCGCGCACGCGCTGCACGTGACGGGTGGGCTCGGTGTCCTCCTCTGGACCGGCTGGCGCACCGCACGTGGAAGGTACAGCTCCGCCTATTATACGAAGTTCGAGATGGCGACCCTCTACTGGCACTTCGTGGACGTGATGTGGCTCTTCATCTGGCCCATCTACTATTTGGCCTAGCAAAGAAGGCCGGGGGACCCCATGGCACATGCGCAAGAGAGCAAGCTCGTCGGCTTCAAAACGTACATTTGGACGTACGCCGTCCTGCTGCTGCTGGCGACCTTGTCCTTGCTGCTGAGGCTTTTGCCGGTCCATGCGTACGTCTCGGTCGGGCTCGCGATCGGGTTCGTGAAGGCCGTCTTGGTGATGGCGAATTTCATGCACCTCGCTCACGAGGGGTTCGGCTTCAAGAGCGCGATGATGATCGCCGCGTTGCTCGTGGTCATTCTGATCTGGCTTACGGCCGCGGATCCCGCGACGCGCGCTCCGTTCCCTCCGCCGCCGTCGCAGAACTCGGAGTTCACGGCCACCTCGCCGCGATGAATGCGGGCGGGCCGCCGGCACAGCGGCCGAACGCGGCGCTCGCCGTCGCGTTCGCGCGTCTCGGCGGCTACGCCGACGCACTCGGCTTACTCGGCTTAGGAGCTGCCGTCACTCCACATTGACGTCGATGCCACCGGCCAATTGGAGAAGCGCGACGACGGGTTGGATTTCTCCATGCAGGCCTGCAGACGCAGATCGCAGGGGACCACATCACGCGCTGTGGCGTGCGCTCGGCTCACAGCGACGGCGCGCGCGCCACCACAGCGCGAGCGCGAGCGCGATGAGCGCGTGACCGCACGAGTGCGGGTGTCCGCGCACGTCGCAACCGCCCTCAGAGCGCGCGGCAGAGCCGGCGTTGTCGGAGGGCGCTTTCGCTTTGGAACCACGGTCTCCCGTTGAGGAGTCCGCGCTGTCGCGCGTCGCATCGGAGCCGCCCGCGTCACCCGCGTCGCCCGCGGAGCCGATGGACGATGCGCCGGCGTCGGCGTCGCTCCACGCGGGATTGGGATTTTCGAGCTGCCAATCCTGCCAGAGCTGGGCGCACTTGTCGCTCGCGGTCGACGGGGCAGGACAGTCCGCCTGATCGGAGACCTCGTCGAGATCCATCCAGCGCTCGAACGCGCTGCCCATCCATATGCCCACGCCGTCGCGCATGGCATCGAGCCCGTTGTAGTAGCCGGCGGCCAAGAGCTCGTCCTCGCTCTGCTCCACGCAAGCAATGCGCGCCGTCATGGGCACCTGCATGAAGGCGCGTGTCGCATCGTCGGCGCGCCACAAACCGTCCACGCCGCCTGCGTACGCGACACTTCCGTCGGGCGAGAAGGCCGCAGTCTGAAGCGTGTTGAGGGTCAGCGGGGAGGTGAACGTTTGCCCGCCATCCTGGCTCCAGAGTAGTCGCTCGCCCAAGCCCGGTTCGTCGGCCGCCGCGCGCGCGAATAGCTCGTTGGGCTGCGCGGGATTCACGGCTAACAGATAGAGTTCGTTCTCGCCGTCCATGTGCGGGACGACCGCATGTCGCCAGGTCGAACCTCCGTCGCTCGAGCCGAAGACCTGAAATTGCAGTTTCTTGTCGTCACCCAATCCGACCGTCGCGAGGTAAATCGTGACCGGATCCGTGGGCGCGACCAAGAGCGAGCTGGTGTACTGCCCGTCTGGCACCGGCAGCAAGATCTGAAAGCTCTCCCCTCCATCGCGGCTGACCCGAATGCCCGTTTCGCCCTTCGCGTAGGTCGCCACGTACAACTGCAGCGGGTCATTCGGATGCTGCACGAGCGCGGGTGTGGAGAAATCGGACAAAGCTGACAGCTCTTGCCAATTGCACCCCCGATCGTCGCTGAAGCTCATTCCGTCCACGCTTGCCAACAACCATCGGCCGCTCGGAAGGACGACGAGGTGATAGGAAGAGCTCGTGCCGACGCCGCGCACCCCGAGCGCCTCGTTACACAGGAGTGACCATTTGCGCGTGTCGAGCGCGCCGAGCACGAGCCCGCGGTTGGTGGCGAGGATCACATCGCTTGGATCGCGGGAAACGAACTGCGCAACCGCAGCTGGAGCGTGCGCAAACGCGCTCTCGCTGCGCGCGATGAGCGGCGCGCAAATTACGAAAAGAAGCGAAGCCTTCTGTAGTCGAAGCGCCATGGACTTGAACCTTAGGCGAGAATTACGCTGCGACTTTCCCATTCGGGCGCGGCGGGTGCGCTACGCGCGACGCAATGAGAGTCCTCGATTCTCGAATTCTCATTGAGCTTTCACCATCGCCGGGGCCTCCGGCGCAAGCACCAACCCGTCCATGAGCGGCCGCGAACGTTCGACATGCGCGGCGGCCCATTAGGGACGACTCTCCTTTCCTGACTGTCATTCTTACTTTCGTCCAGCGAAAAGCCGCTGCTCGAGCAGGCCGGCTTCGACAGCGCCGCGAGCGGGGAATTATGCCGCGCCGGCCGCTCGTAAAGTTCGTGTACGACGGACCATCCACATTCCGATCGCGGCGCCCGCGTGCACACGGAAAAAATTCGCGTTCATCAGGAGATTTTCCGAATCGTGCAGATCTGCTTGCGATGCAAACAGGAAGGTCGGAGGCTAGGGCACGAGATGACACGCGGGATGAGCGCGTGCCGCGTCGCAGCTCCGCGCGAGCTCGAGCGACGTTGGACTTCGACTGGAGGCCGATTCGTATGCTTAGAATAGCCGAATCCAAGTGGATTCTGTTCGCATGTATCGCTGTCGCGGGTTGTGGCGCGCAGCCAGTAGGCGACGGCAACGCGGTACAGTCATCTGGCGCGACCAGCGATGACGACGACAGCGATAACAGCGATCATGTCGTTCACCAAGACGCCGGCCCGGAAAAGACGAACAAGGGAGAGTCGGTCAAAGACGCTGGGAAGACCGCCGCAAAAAAGCCGGACGCAACGGCCGATGCGGGCGGCCACGCGAGCGGCGGAAGTATTCCGTGCGACGTGTCTAGCGTTGTGCAGAAGAGCTGTCAGGTCTGCCATGGGAAGACTCCGAGTGGAGGTGCGCCGTTCTCCCTCATGACGCTCGAGGATTTCCAGGCCGATGTGCCCGATGGGACGCAAAAGGTCTACGAGGCAGCGTACGACGCGGTGAACAAGACAGGACCCGGGGGCATGCCGCCGACATCGGTCGACCCGCTCAGCGATGCCGACAAGAAGACCTTGAGCGATTGGCTCAAGGCAGGGGCGCAAGGCGCGACCTGCAGCGGCGGTGCTGTGATGGGCACAGATGACGCCGGAACGGCGACGCCCATCGCCGGCGGCAGCGGCGGCGCGCACGCGGAGGCCATCATGTACGACGACCCCGACATGAAGT
>CAZYWR010000562.1:0-3444 GCA_964651185.1 uncultured Polyangiales bacterium | reverse complement strand
GGGCCGTTGCTGGCAGACGAGGATGATCATCGCCTGATGGCGCGGGTGGGCAACGGAGATACCGCGGCCTTTCGCGTGCTCGTCGGCCGGCACACGGCGTCGCTTTTGGCGCATGCGGAGCGGATGCTGCGAACACGCAGCGAAGCGGAGGAGATCGTGCAGGAGACGTACGTGCGGTTGTGGAAGCAGGCGCCGAACTATCGGCCCGACGCGAAGCTGCGCACGTTCTTGCACGGCATTGCCCACAACCTGTGCATCGACCGCTTGCGCGCTCGGCGTCCGGCAGATCCGACGGCGCTCGATCAACTCGCCTCGAACGAGCGACCGAGCGGAAACCTGCACGAGCTCGAGTTGCGCGCGCGCGTGCAGGCGGAGGTGGCGAAGCTGCCGGACCGACAGAGGGCGGCGTTGAGCCTCGTGCACTTCGAGGAGCTCACGAACATCGAAGCGGCGCAGCTGCTCGGGGTAAGCGTCGAGGCGCTGGAGTCGCTGCTCGCGCGCGCGCGGCGGACTTTGCGCGAGCGGCTGGTCGCCGTGAGGGAGCAGGGGGGCTGAGCCATGGCAGACACCGAGCAACCAGAGCTTTCGCTCGAGCGCTTCGCGGCGCTCGTGGAGGCATACGGAAGCGATCTCGAGCGCTATCCGCTGCGCGAACGCGCCGCAGCCAAGGCGCTGGTCTTACATCGCCCCGAGGCGCGACGGATGCTCGAGGCCGCGCGCGCGCTCGATGCCCTGCTGGTGAGCGCGCGCGACGAGCGCGACTCGCTGGAGCTCGAGACGAGGCTGAGCAGGATCCCGCAGCGCCATCGGCAGGTGCGTGTGGGCATCGCGCTCTTGCCGTTTCGCTCGCGTCGAAGCGCGGGCTTGGCGGCGGCGGCGGCGGTCGCGCTCGGGATCGTGACGGGACAGTTCGTTCCGAACGCGACCGACGACGGTGACCAGCTCGAGCCGGCGTCCGCATCCCTGACTTTTGCAGACGACCTTCTCCAGGATTTCACGTCAGTAGAGGGAGGCGCGGATTGAGCTCCTTGGCGACGCGTTTGAGCTGGGCTTTGGCTCTGTCCTTGGGGCTGAATCTGTTCTTGCTCGGCATGGGGGCGGCGCGCTGGTTCCACCCGCACGCTCCGTACGCCGAGCACCGGGGGCCTCACGGCCGGCCTGGACGGTTCTTGGGTCCTCCTACGCCGGAGCTGCGCGCCCAACACGATGCGCTGCGCGAGGCGCGCGCGCGCGTGGGGATGGCGCTCGAAGCGGAGCCATTCGACGCGAAAGCGCTGAGCGAAGCCTTGGCGGCGTTGCGCAGCGTCACGGGGCGCAGTCAGGAGCTGCTCCACGCCCATTTGCTCGAGCGCGCGCCCGAGCTTTCGCCGAGCGACCGCCGCGCGTTGGCAGAGAGCCGCTTCTTGCGCGAACCGTGGGACGGGCCGGGCCGGCGAGATTAGAGGAGGTAGCCCGCGCGCCGCCGCTTCGCTTAGCGCGTGACCTTGAGGTTGCGCATGAGGTCGCTCGGGTTGGTCGCGGCGCTGTGCGCGGTCTCGGGCGCGATCAGGCCGTCGCGCACCATCGCCACGAGCATCTGGTCGAACGTGTGCGAACCGTACTCGTGCAAGCCCGCCTCGATGGCCGCATTGAGGCCGCGAAAGCGGGTGGGGTCGCGGATGCAGTCCTTCACGGTCGGGCTGCCGGTGAGCACCTCGGTGCACAAGACGCGCGAGCGGGAGTTTTTCCGCTGTACGAGCCGTTGCGCGATGATCGCCACGATCACGTCGGCGATACGCGTGCGCGCCGATTCGCGAAAATCGACCGGATAAAGATTGATCATGCGCTGGATGGTGCGCGCGGCGTCTTGCGCGTGCGACGTAGAGATCACGAGTCGCCCCGATTCGGCCGCGTTCAGCGCGGTCTCGAGCGCATCGTTCGTGCGGATCTCCCCGATGAACAGGGCGTCGGGATCCTCGCGCAGCGCACCGTGCAAGCCCTGCTCGAACGACTCCACGTCGCGCCCGACCTCGCGCTGTGAGAACGTCGACATCTGATCCTGGAAGATGAACTCGAGCATGGCGGCGATGGTCGTGGACTTGCCGTTGCCCGTGGCGCCCACCACCAGCACGAGGCCCCGTTCGGCCATGGCGACGCGCTTGATCACGGCGGGCAGACGCAGCGAGGCGAAGTCGGGGATCGGGTCCTGGATGCGCCGCAGCACCATCGCGGTCGTGCCCGATTGCCGGTACATGTGCGCGCGAAAGCGGCCGGCCGGAGGCAGCACGCACGAGAAGTCGAGCTGCATGGCGCCGCGCATCTTCTCCGGCGCGACGCCTGCCCCTTCCGCCAGCGCGCGCGCCGCGCTCTGCACCACGGCGTCCGAGAGCGGGGGATGGTTCAGCGGCCGGAGCTCGCCCTCGAGCCTCACGATCGGCGCGGCGTCGGCGCGCAGGTGCACGTCCGAGGCGCCGAGCTTGGCGGCGGCGCGCATGATGCGCATGATCATCTCGCCCGGATCGCCGATGCTCGCGCTCGCGTTCGTCCCTTCGACGTCGAGCGGCGGGGCGTTCAGGCTTGGCCTCGGCAATGAAGGGCGGACGGTCATGTGGCGTGGGCCTCCGTGTCGTCGTCGCGATAGAGGGGCGCGCGCAGCGGCAGCTGCTCATCATCCAAGAGCACTTGAATGGCCTTGCGCGTGTGCACCCCGAATACCATCGGCGCGGCTAAGTTCACTGTCGGCGTGGAGCCGTCGACCGGGCGCGTGACGACCGCCGCGATCGCGAGCTCGTCCGGCTCGTACGGGTAGCGCGCGAACGCGCGCTCGACGGGATAATTGGGATCGACCCGCTGCGGATCGACCAACAGCAGGCTCAACGCGGGCTCGTCGCGCGCCACCAGCGCGCGATGTTCTTCATCGAGGTCGTACAGCACGAAGGCCGTGTTGTCGCCCATACCCAGGATGCCCTGGGGAAAGTGGATGCTCGCGTCCATGGGGCGGCGACTCATGCGCACGCTCGCGAGCGCGCGCGCGTTTTCCTCGCCGAGCTTCTCGAGCAGCTCGGCCCGGAACACCGGCAGCTCTCCTGGAGCGTCGATGGCGAGGCGCACACTCCCACCGCGTACTTCGACCACGCTCACGCGAATCGAGCCGCCGATGAGCACACTCTCGCCCACGCGACGCTTCAGGAGCAGCATGGCATCATTTGCCTCCGGCTAAGTTCCCCGTTGGAATCTGCTGGGCGACGGCCAACGCAGCGTCCAGCGCATTCTTGGCCTGCATGAGGTTGGTCGCCGAGGTCACTTGATCGATCTCGATCAAGTTCGAGATCTGAGTCTGCGCTCGGTAGGAGTAGTTGTCTGCGACGGACTTCGCCACCGATACGCTGTCCATCATGGCGCCGACCTGCGAGCGCGCGCTGAGCACGCGCTCTTCGTTCTTGTCGATGGTGTCCAAGGTGGCAT
>CAZYWR010000561.1:0-3917 GCA_964651185.1 uncultured Polyangiales bacterium | reverse complement strand
AGCCAGCCGGCTCGTCCGCGCCGCGCGCCCGCGCAATTGGGCGCCGGCTCGTAAGACGGCTCGAGAGGCGGCGCCATCCCGGGCCGGGCGCGAGATTCAGTCGCCGAGATCGGCGCAGCGGTTCGCCTCGCGCGCGATCGCCAGATCGTAGTGGACGTCCAGCGGCAGCGGGGTGACGAGAGTGCGCGCGAAGATCGCGCCATACACGGACTCGGTGGCCGTCATCGAAACGTCTGCTTCAGGCGCGTAGAGGTTCCCGACGAAGGATCCTGGCAGTCCGAGCGTGACTGGCCGATCGCGCGCGACGTAGATGCGCAGCTGCGCGGGGCGGGTCAGGTCGCCCAGGGACTGCACGCCCGCGAAGCTGAATGCCCCAGCGACGAAGAGATCGAGCCTGCCGTTCGCGCCGAACTCAAGGTCCAAGTTGCCCGCGACGCTCACGTCACCCTCGACGAACAGCGCGCTGCTTCCGTTGACGACGAGCGTGAGCGTCCCCGCCACGTCGATGCCCGACGCGAACAACCGTCCGGGTGGGAGCTCGGTATTCTGGAGCGCGAGCACGGCGGCCAGCGCCTCGCGATCGAAGCCTGCCGCTTGATTGTCGTTGTCCTCTTCGGCGTGCATGACCAGCGCCGCGATGTCCAGGATCTCTTCTCGACCGCACGGGCACGGCGGAGCGAATGCCACCGGCGCGCGCAGGTCGCGGCCGTCTACCATGATAGGCACGGAGGCGGTGCGCGCGGCGTCTGCGGACTGCGTCAGGTCGCCGAGCACGTGCAGCGGACCCGCGCCCTGGAGATCTCCCGCCAGCCACGCATTCTTGTCGATGGTGACGCTGTTTGTGTAAGAGAGTGTCCCGCCGATCCAGAGATCGCCGTGGATCTGCAAGACCGGGAGGTCGGTCCAGGTGCGATCGAACGCCGTGCCGAGAGAGCTGCCTACGATCAGATCGCCGCCGATGGCGATGACGTCGGTGAAGACGGCCGTGGCACCGAGGCTGCCGTTGACCCCGACGTCACTGTCGGAGCTCTGCGCAGTCTCGGAGCGATACATCCCCAACGTCGAGTCGAACGCGTCGGTGACCAAGCCGCCGGTCGCGACGGTGACATCGCCGCACGTGCACAAGGCGCGCCGAAACGTTCTGGCAGCCTGGCGATCGAGGCAAGGATCCAAGCTCGGCGAGCCGGCGCTGCCGTCGCTTGCGTCGGACGGGAGATCAGCGTCTGCGATCGTGCTCGCGGCGTCGATCCGCGCGACTCCCGTGTCGAGATTCGCAGCGGGGGCTGCGGTGCTGCCCTGGCCCGCATCGAATACGCCTACGATGGCGGGCTTGGCCTCGCAGCCGAGGAGGCCGAGCGCGCAAGCCAGCGCGCCGTAGACGCGCGGTCGCGGGGGCCGCACCTGTCGGCCGTGAACCGCACGCCAACACAGGGCGAGGAAATCGGGCACTCGCTGCACCTCCCTCGCCAGCCTAGCCCGCGCCTCGCGCGCCGCCTACGAGCGCCAGCGGCGATCTCCGCAGCGACCCCCGTGTCGCGGTGCGCACGGCCGCACAAACCTGCGCGATTCATAAGCGCTTTCGCTCCGAGGTGCGCGGTCAGCGCGATTTGCTCTCGAGCCAGGCTTTGGTAAACAGGTTCGCCTCCAAGGGATGGACGTCCACGCTCTTCGTGAGGACCAAGGTGGAGTTTTCCTTCTCGACCTCGTCGTAGAAGCGGCTCTCCTCCGGATACCACACGTCGGCGCGCTTGGACTCGCTGTAGACCTTCTTCCATTTGGGATAGTACGAAGTCCGCAAGAGCCGCCCCGAAAGCGCGAACTCCTGGCGCTTGAGCACGTTCTTCGTGTCGCGATCGACCCACAGCTTGATCACCGGAAACGCGAGGTCCACGCCGCTTCGGCCCCTCAGCTTCAAGACGCGCGTGGTGTAGACCCCGAGCTTCTCCTGGCCCAGATCTTCGGGCTCGTAGTCTTCGGCGAGCCGGGACTCGTCGAAGTCGGAGCGCCGCGAGTTCGTGCCGCCGATGCGCTCGCGCTCGGTGCGGCGTTCCCACTTGCCGACGCTGGGGTCGTAGAACCAGAGGTTCTTCTCGACGCGCAGGTAGCCCTGTCCTTGCGACTGCTTGGGGTTGGTGAACAGCATCATGAAGCGCTGATCGCTGCTGCGGCGGAACACGAGCGCCTCGTACACGATCGAGACCTTACCCTTCTCGTTCTGCTCGATGTAAACCTCCGAGCGCCAGTCGCCCTGGTTGCGCTGCCGGTCGTCGACCAGGCGCAGGATGTCGACGAGCTCGGCTTGCGTGGTGCCGGCGTGCGCCGGGCTCGCGGCGCGCAGCAGTATGATCGCCGCGAGCGTGAGGGCGATGGTGAAGGCTGGTTTCTTCATGGGTGCACCTCCGACGGCGGGCAGGTTGGCGGTGCGCCTTCGGTGAGAAAGGTCGGGGGCGGAGGGCGCCGGCGGCTCCGAATGGCACCGTAATCGTAACGCACGACGAATGTATGACACAGAGAACGCGTCGGCGCAGCGCCCCATCGCGTTCGTTCCCAAAAAAGGCCGCCGACGCGCAGCGCTCCGAGCACGGCGAGCGCGCCCAAATAACCCTTTGACACCCTACGCCTGTGTATTACATACGTAATCGATGTGGCACATGAATGAGTGACGCTGGTGCCAGGGCTCGGGGGCGCGGACGAAGAGGGCTCTGGTGAGGTCGTCGAACAGGGTCTGAGCGAGTGCGAAGATGAGCATGGACAACGAGAGTAAGCTTCGCGAGTACCTGCGCCGGGTCACGCTCGAGCTGCACAAGACGCGCGCGCAGCTCGCGAAGAGCGAAGGCAAGCAGGCGGAGCCCATCGCGATCGTCGGCATGAGCTGCCGCTATCCGGCGGGGATCGAATCGCCAGAGCAGTTCTGGGAGCTGTTGGCGCGCGGAGGCGATGTCATCGGCGATTTCCCTCGCGATCGCGGCTGGGATGTGGACGGGCTGTACGATCCCGATCCCGACGCGCCGGGCAAGAGCACGGTGCGCGAAGGCGGCTTCTTGCGCGACGTCGCCGGCTTCGACGCGGGCTTCTTCGGCATCAGCCCGCGCGAAGCGCTCAGCACGGATCCGCAGCAACGACTCTTGCTCGAAGCCTCGTGGGAGGCGATCGAGCGCGCCGGACTCGATCCCGAGGCGCTCCAGGACAGCTCGACCGGCGCCTTCGTGGGGCTGACTTCGAGCGGGTACTTGTCGCTCGCCTGGGGAATGCGCACGGAGCTCGAGGGCCACCTGCTCCTGGCCAACTCCAACAGCGTGGCCTCGGGGCGCATCGCCTATGCGATGGGGCTGCGCGGCCCGGCGGTCACGGTCGACACGGCGTGCTCGTCATCGCTCGTGGCCGTGCACCTCGCCTGCCAGGCGTTGCGCCAGGGCGAATGCGAGCTGGCGCTCGCGGGCGGCGTGTCGATCTTGGCGACGCCCGACATCTTCGTCGAGTTCAGCCGGCAGCGCGGGCTCGCGCCGGACGGGCGCTGCAAGCCGTTTTCGGCGCGCGCCGACGGCACGAGTTGGTCGGAGGGCGTGGGTATGCTGCTCTTGGAGCGGCTCTCGGACGCGCGCCGCAACGGCCGTCGTGTGCTCGCGGTGGTGCGGGGCTCGGCCGTGAATCAGGACGGGAGGAGCCAAGGGATCACCGCGCCGAACGGCCCCGCGCAGGAGCAAGTGATCCGCCAAGCGCTCGCGAGCGCGCAGCTGTCCGCGGCCGAGGTCGAGGTCGTGGAGGCGCACGGGACGGGCACGAAGCTCGGCGATCCGATCGAGGCGCGCGCGCTGATCGCGGCGCTCGGCGACCGTCGGCGTCCGCTGCGGATCGGGTCGGCGAAGACGAACGTCGGCCACCTCGAGCTCGCCGCCGGCATGGTCGGGCTGATCAAG
>CAZYWR010000560.1:0-2780 GCA_964651185.1 uncultured Polyangiales bacterium | reverse complement strand
CGCGGCGACGAGGGCCACGGCGGGCGACCGGTGCGCTCACGCATCGTCGCGGCCGTCCGCGCGCGCGAGCACCAACGTGTAGACGGCGCGCGCGCCGGCCGCTTCGAGCGCCCGCCGCGCCTCGGCCAAGGTCGCGCCCGTCGTGCGCACGTCGTCGACCACCAGGACCGCGCGTCCGCGCGCCTCGGGCCGAGCACGAAGAGCGCCCGCGAGCTGGCGCGCCCGCTCCGGACGCCCCTGCCCCACCTGCGGCGCGGTCTCGCGTACGCGGGCGAGCAGCCGCGCCGCGAACGGCTGGGCCAGGACCCGCGCGACCGGCCGCGCCAGCAACGCGCTTTGGTTGTAGCCGCGCGCGCGCAGCCGGCGCGGGTGGAGCGGCACGGCGGTGACGCACTCCACACGACCGGCGAAGGCCTGCGCTGGTTCAGAAAGGAGCGCCGCCAAAGGCCGAGCGACTTCGCTGGCCCCCTCGTATTTGAGTCGGTGGAGCGCGTCGCGCAGCGGGCCGCCATACAGACACGCGGCGCGATCGCAGATCTCTGAAGGCTGCACCGGCGCGCCTTCGAGCAGAGGCCGACATGCCTCGCAGAAGCCACGTGATACGGCGTCGACGGGCGATCTGCAGGCAGCGCAAAGGGGCGGAGCGAGCAGATCGAGCAAGCCAGAAACGAAAGCGCGCAGCATGCGCCGTCATCGGCATCGAGCGCGCCGCCGTTGCGCGCCGCGAGCCGCGCGCACCTCCCGGTTATCAATGCGCGTAGGGCTCACCGCGCAGGATCGTGAACGCGCGATACAGCTGTTCGACCAGGAGCAGGCGCGCGAGCCGGTGCGGAAGCGTGAGCTTGGACAGCGAGATCTGCTGATGCGCCGCGCGCGAGCTCGCCAGAGGCAGCCCGTACGAGCCGCCGATCAGGAACACGAGATGCAGCACCGAGGTCTGCTCCGCGCGCCCGACCAGCTGAGCGAGCTGCGCGCTCGACAGCTCCCGCCCTTCCACCTCGAGCGCGATCACCTGCGAACGGGCGGGAATGGCCTTGCGCAGCCGCTCCTCGAGGTCATCGTCTGCGTCACGACGGCCTGCATCCTTACCATGTCGTTTGCGCGCGCCCGCACGCGATTCGGCGAGCTCGAGCTCGTGGTAGTCGGCGTAGCGGCCGATGCGCTTTGCGTACTCGTCGATCAGCTCGCGCAGGCCGCGCTCCTTGATCTTGCCGACGGCCAGGACGTGCACGTGCACGGCAGCTTCGGTCAGGCGCGCTTCGCGCCCGCGACTTCGATCCGATCGGCGTCGTACCAGAGCGCCTCGAGGTCGTAGTAGCCGCGCGTGTCGTGGTGGAAGATGTGCACCACCACGTCGCCGTAGTCCATGAGGACCCAGGCACCTTGCGGCAGCCCCTCGAGGCTGCGCGCGCGCGTGCCGCGGCGCGAGAGCTCGGTGTCGATGTTCTTGGCGATCGCGTTTGCTTGACGGTCGCTGGTGGCGCTCATCACCACCACGAAATCGGCGTAGTCGACCTTGCCGGTCACGTCGATGACCTCGATGTCGAGCGCCTTCTTGTCGAGCGCCGCGTGGGCGATCGCCAGCGCCAGCTCGCGTGCACGGTCGTCTTTGCCCTTGGCAACGCGCCGCTTCGCCGCGCCCGTGCTCTTCTTGGCAGCCAAGGTCATGCTCCTGCGTCGTGAGAGGCAGCGTGCCCTGCGCGTATCAGCCGCGGCGCCCTCAAGGGCGCACCTGCCCGTCTCCGTAGATGATCCATTTCTTGGTGCATAGCTCCGCCAACCCCATGGGGCCGTACGCGTGAAGCTTGGTGGTCGAAATGCCGAGCTCGGCGCCCAGACCGAGCTGACCGCCATCATTGAAGCGGGTCGAGGCGTTCACGATGACCGCGCTCGCATCGACTTCGCGCAGGAAGCGCTGCGCGCGACTGTAGTCTTCGGTGACGATGGTCTCGGTATGGAGCGTGCCGTGCCGGGCGATGTGCTCGAGCGCGGCCTCGAAACCATCCACCACGCGCACGTTGAGCACGAGCGCGAGGTACTCGGCGTCGTAATCCGGCGCGGGCGCGAGCTTGGCCTCGGGATAGAGCTCGCGCGTCTCGTCGCAGCCGCGCAGCTCGACCCCTTGCGCCGCGAGCGCTCGCGCCAATCGCGGCAAGTAGTTCGCCGCGACCGCGCGGGCGACCAACAGCGTCTCCGCGGCGTTGCACACGCCGGGCCGCTGCGCCTTGGCGTTGACGATGATGCGCTCGGCCTTCTCGTAGTCGGCGGTCTCGTCGACGTACACGTGGCACACGCCCTTGTAGTGTCGGAGCACGGGCATGCGCGCGTTTTCGGCCACGAAGCGGATCAACCCTTCGCCGCCGCGCGGGATGGCCAGATCGACCAAGTCGTCGAGGCCGAGCAACGCGAGCGCGGCCTCGCGCTGGGTCGTGGGCAACAGCGTGACCGCGGCCCGCGGCAGCCCCTCCGCCTCGAGGGCCGCCTCGAATACCTGGGCGAGCGCCTGCGCCGAGTGAAACGCCTCTTTGCCCCCGCGCAGCACGCAGGCGTTGCCGCTCTTGATGCACAGCGCGGCCGCGTCGGCTGTGACATTGGGCCGGCTCTCGTAGATCATGGCGATCACGCCGAGCGGCACGCTCATGCGGCCGGCGCGGATGCCGCTCTCGAGCTCGCGCAAGTTCTCGATTTGGCCCACCGGATCGGGCAGACGTTGCACCGCCTCGATGTCGCTCGCGATCGCATCGAGACGCTTCGGGTCGAGCCGCAGGCGGTCGACCATG
>CAZYWR010000559.1:0-2058 GCA_964651185.1 uncultured Polyangiales bacterium | reverse complement strand
CGCACGGGGGCGCGGCGCGTGCGGCGCGCACGGACGGAAGGGGCCGCGCGAGCTCGACGGGTAAGGTCTAAGATCGCAGA
Source organism: uncultured Polyangiales bacterium (assembly GCA_964651185.1). Classification (GTDB taxonomy): domain Bacteria; phylum Myxococcota_A; class Polyangia; order Polyangiales; family DASUME01; genus DASUME01. Next base: position 1,978 of record CAZYWR010000559.1, on the reverse strand, counting down.
CGCGCCCGCGCGGCGTTTGAGTCTGTCTCGTGCATGGCGTACGGTCGTTGCTCTTCAGGGGGGTCATGGGCCAGCCGACCTGGGCGCTCTCGCGTTTTGAGTACATTTCATTTCTCGGCCGCGGCGGGATGGGCGCGGTGTACGAGGTCTTCGATCGCGAGCTCGGCGCGCGTGTGGCTCTGAAGACCGTCGGCTTCGTCGAGGGCCAAGATCTGTTCCGCTTCAAGCGTGAGTTTCGCGCGATTCGCGAGCTCTACCATCCCCACATCGTGCGGCTCGGCGAGCTGCTCGAGCTCGGCGGCCAGTGGGGCTACACGATGGAGCTCGTGTCCGGCGCTGATTTCGTGCGCTATTTGCTCGGAAGCTCGCGCCGCATCGAAAGCTCGCGCGGAGAAGTCCCGGGCGAGGAGCGGTCGGGTGCGCGTGAAACCGCGGCGCGCGACGAGGCGCTCGAGGGCATCGCGTCGAGCGTCTCCGAGCAACGCTTGCGGCGGGCCCTGGCGCAGCTGGCGGACGCGCTGCGCTTCCTGCATTCGCACGGGCGCGTCCATCGCGACATCAAGCCCTCGAACGTGCTGGTCACGAGCGACGAGCGCGTCGTGCTGCTCGACTTCGGCCTGATCAAGGAGCGCTTCGACGAGCTCCCGCACAGCGAGATCATGGTGCTCGGCACGGCCGCGTACATGGCGCCTGAGCAGGCTGCGGGTCTCCCGGTCGGGCCGGAGGCAGATTGGTACGCGGCCGGGGTGATGCTCTACGAGGCGCTCACGGGCCGCCTGCCTTTCGAAGGGCCTTCGGTCGACGTGCTGTCGACCAAACAGCACGTCGACGCGCCGCGCGCACGAGCGCAGCGCGAGCTGCCTCCCGACCTGGTCGAGCTGTGTGCGCGCCTCTTGGCCCGCAACCCGGCCGAGCGCGCGGGATACCGCGATATCGTCGCGCTCTCGTCGGAGCCTTCGCCCCGGGAGCGGGCGTCCGAGCGGGTGAACGAGGTGACGTGTTTCGGGCGCGACGCGGAGCTCGGCGTGCTCCTGAGCGCCTTCGAGCGCGCACGCGACGAGCGGCAGTGCCTCTTGGTGCACGGCCCTTCCGGCATCGGCAAGACGACGCTCGTCGAGCGCTTCCTCGAGGCGCTCGAAAGTCGCGCGGCCGCCGCCTCCGAGCCGGTTCTCATCCTGCGCAGCCATTGTCGCGAGTACGAAGAGGTCTCGTTCAAGGCTTTCGATGAGCTGTTCGACGCGCTGAGCACCGCGCCAGACCGGCTCGAGCGGCTGGGCCTCGCCGGGCTGCGCAGCGCGCACGCCGCGGCGCTGCGCCGCGCTTTTCCGGTGCTGCAGCGTGTGCCTGCGTTCGCGCGCCTCGGCCGCACGAGCGCGGGAGAGGGCGATCCCAAGCAGCTGCGGATGGCCCTCTACGCGGGCGTGCGCCGGCTCTTTCGCGTGCTCGGGCGCGCGCAGACGTTGCTGCTCGTGCTCGAGGACATGCACTGGGCCGACGCGGACAGCTGGGCGCTGGTGGCCGAGCTGCTGCGCGATCCACATCCGGCCCCGCTCCTCTTGCTGATGACCGCGCGCTGCGAGCTCTTGCGCGATGAGCCGCGCTCGGACGATGCGCGTGATGTGCTGGCGCGTCCGGGGCTCGAGAAGCTGGCGCTGACGACGCTCGCGCCCGAAGCCGCCGCCCATCTCGTCGAGCTCGAGCTGGCGCGCTCGGCGCGTGAGCAGGGGGACTTGGTGCGCGGCATCGTGCGCGAGGCCGGCGGGCATCCGCTCTTGCTCACGACCATGGCGCGCCACGCGCGCGCGCATGGAACCGCCGGCGCGCTTACGCTGGCAGAGGTGGTGCGCGAGGAGCTAGCCGAGCTCTCGGCGCGCGCGCGCGATCTGATGGTGGCGGCGAGCTTAATGGGCGCCCCGGCCGAGCGCCGCGTGTACGCGCAAGCGCTCGATACCGACCCCGCCGAGCTCAGCGAACTGGC
>CAZYWR010000558.1:0-6500 GCA_964651185.1 uncultured Polyangiales bacterium | reverse complement strand
TGCGCGCGGGGAGCTGGCGCTCGACGACTACGTGACGGTGCGTGTGCGCGGCCCTGCGTCTCTTGCGCTGCTGCCGGACGGAGAGCCGGCGCTGCTCGTGCACGATGGCCTCGTCTCGGTCGATTGCGCGCCGCGCGGCTTGCTCGCACGCGAGGGCGGGCTGTGGCTGGCGACGGCCGACGCGCGCATCGACGTGGCGGACAGCGCCCGCTTCGTGGTGCGCGCCCGGCCGGATGGCACCACGTTCGCGCTGATCTCGGGCTACGCGCGGGTGCGGGGGACCGATGCGCGAGAACCCGAGCGGGTCGGCGCGTCGGCGCTGCGCTGCGTCGGGCCGCGCGGTCTCGCGGCTCGCGCGGAGCACTTTGCCACGCTGGAGGCCGCTGAGCGGGCGCTCGCCGCCGCTCGCTGGTGCGGCCCTTCGGCCGGCGCTCCGGAGGTGCTGTCGATCGCGCTCGCGTCCGCGCTCGCCGCGCTCGACCAGGCCGAGGCGCGAGAACGCGCGTTGTTGACGGAGCACGCGGCGCTGCTCGCGAAGCATGCGTCCGGGACGCTCGAGGTCCAGGGCGAGTTAGCGCGCGCCGCGCCGTCTTTGCAGCGGGCTCGCGATCGGACGCGCGCATTGCGCGCCCAGCTCGAAGCTCAGCTACTCACGCGCGCGCCCTCGGCCCAGGAGAGCGCACTCTTGGCGCGCGCCCGGGCCGCCGCGCCGTAGCGTCGGGCGTGCGCGCGTGCCGCGCGCCGGCATTTCGGCGTGGGCTGCACCACCGGTCGGGGCGAGCCGTGTCGACGCGCCCCGCGCGCGCTGTATGCTGCGCGCTCAATGCGCGTCGTGCCGGTCGTGTGTGCGGGCCTGCTCGTCTTGCTCGCGGGCGCGGGCGCGCGCTTCCACTCGCTCTTGTGCGCGCGGGCGCTCGCGCAAGCGGACGACGAGCGGCTGCGGCTCATGCACGAGAGCAGCTCGTACACGGATGTCGCGGACGCATTCGATGGCGACGATCGCTTCGACTTCAACCTGCACCTCGGCTTCGTACGGCTGCGCGACCGGGGCTCGATCTATCGCGAGCGCACCAGCGCCGACGGCCGCCGCAGCGAAGAGCAAGTGGCGGAGAGTGCGCGCGATGTGAGCCAGCTCGCGCTCGGGCTCGACGTCGGCCTCTACCGGGACTTGATGGCATTCGTGCGCATGCCGCTCGTGCTGAGCGACGCCCGCAGCCTCAGCGCGCCGAGGGGCAAGAGCCCGGACCAGCTGCAGAGCGAGCTCCGCGACGTGAGCGGTCCGGGCGCTACCCAGCCGCTGTTCGGGCTGCCATTTTCGGCGCCGACACGCGCCGGCGTCGACTACATCGCGTTCGGCGGGGCTTGGGGCGTGCTGAACCAGACGCGCCGGCCCGCGCTTCCGAACTGGGTGCTGCGCGTCGAAGGCAGACGCGCGCTGGGCGTCCCGCTGCGCGCCTGCAGCCGCGCCAGCACGGGCGTCGTCTGCGGCAGCCAGAGCGCGGAGGACCGCGACGGCGACGGCGTGCTCGACGGAACACGCGCGCAGCCAGGGCGCCAGGGTTCGAGCCGCGGCATGAGCGCGCTCTTGGTGGAGACGCGCTTCTCGCACCGCTATCGCTATGCGGAGCCCTACGCCGGACTCGGGCTGCAAGTGGAGTGGCCCTCCACCGCGAAGCGCGCGTTCCAACGCGCGGCGTCCGACCTAGCGCGCGCGCGTCCCGGCCCGGAGACCTCGGCGACGCTCGGCGTCGCGCTCGTCCCCTGGGAGAACCGCGGCACCTTTCAGCGCCTGATGATCGACGTGCGTCTGCTCGGGACGCACGTGGCGCGCGGCACCGACTACAGCCCGTTGTTCGATGCGCTGGGCACGTCGAGCCATCCGGATTTGGCGCAAGCTCGCTACGCGGGGGTGCGCGGCACCCCGGGCGGAGGGCTCGCGCCCTGCAGCGACCAGAGGCTCACGGACTGCGGCGTGGGCCCGCGCACGTCTTTTTACGGGCCGACCGAGATCGCGCCGCACCTGCGCTACGGCGGCCAGCTCGGTCTCGAGGTGCAGGCGGCGCGCTACGTGCGCTTCGCGCTCGCCTCCTCGCTGCAGTGGGTGACGGCGCATGCGATCACGGGCAGGGCACCGTGCACGGGCAATGCATCGGGCGCCGACGAAGCGCGCAGCGACGAGGGCAGCGCGTGCACCGCCGGACGCGTCGATCCGCGCTCGCGCGCCGTGCTCGACGCGCCCGGCCACCGCTTCTCGCTGCGCGACCAGCTGCTCCTGAACGTGTACGCCCAAGCCACCGCGATGTTCTGAGCGGTCGGAGTCGAGAAGCTGTTCTGGCGTCGGTCGCTCGCGCGCCTCGGGTCGCGGGCGCCTCCGTGGCCCACCTCTCGCGCGACGCAAACTGCCATCCACTTGAGCTGACTGCGAAATCGCCCGCTCGAGACCCCTGGCACGGTGCGTCGAACGCGCGCCGTAAAAAGCCGTCTGACGGTTCGCAGGAGAGTGCCGTCCAACCTGGATGTAGCGCCAGTGTGCGCGCGTCGCCGTCGCGGCGCCCAAAGGAGAGACGATGCACGATCGAGCAAAGCGTGAGCAGGTTCCCGTCCGTAGTCGACGAGAGGGCGCGGGCGTCGGCGCGCGCGCGCCGCGCGCGATGGCTTGGCTGGCGATGATGCTGTGCGTGCTCTCGTCGGCCTGCGGCGGAGGCGACGACGCGAACGGCGTGCTGACCGATCGCATCGCCGGGCAGGATGGCCTCGTGCCCGGCAGCGCAGCGCCGGTGCTCGCGTTCGTCGGTGAGTACGAAGCCACGTGGTCCGCGAGCGCTACCATCACGTCGGCGGCCGGCGCATTCGCGCAGAGCTATGCCGACACGGCGCTCATCACGGTGAGCGCCGAGGACGACCGCGAGATCCTCATGGCGTGGACCGTCGGGAACAACCTGCCGAGCGGAACCATCCGCTTCGCGGTCACGGGGAACGTCGCGACCGCGACCGGCATCGGCACTGGCGGCAGCTGCTGGACGGGCTCGCTCACCAACGGCAATCAGCAGACGACGTGCGCCACGTTCGCCACGGCGCAGCTCGATGGCGACCGACTCGTGCAGCATCAGACCGGACAGATCCGCGGCATCACGCCTGGCGGCCTGGACTACGCAGGCACGTACGAGGGCACCTGGACGGGCACGCGCATTCGCTAGCGTGTGGGCGCGCTCAACGCGGCTCGCGCAGCGCGAGCAACAGGTCGCAGACGTGGCGCCCATCGGCGAATCGATCGCTGGGATCGAGCGCGAGACAGCGGCTCACGATCACCTGGAGCGCGGGCGGCACCGCGCGCGCGTGCGTCCAGAGCTCCGGGCGCCCGAGTTCTGCGCCCGTGCCGACGTCGTCCGGCAGACGGCCGCACAAGCACTCGAACAACAACACGCCTAAAGCGTAGAGATCCGCCCGCGCGTCGATGCGCTTGGGATCGCGCAGCTGCTCGGGGGCCATGTAGCGCAGCGTTCCCAACACTTGGCCGGGGGCGGTCAGCGTGTGCAGATCGAGCTGTCGCGCGATGCCGAAGTCGAGCAGCTTGAGCTCGTCTACGCGCAGCCCGCGGCGGGCGAGGAACACGTTGGCCGGCTTGAGATCGCGGTGGATGACGCCGGCGGCGTGGACGTGTGCGAGCGCGTCCGCGAGCTCGGCGCCGAGCCGTACGACCCAGGCGACGTCGAGCGGCGCGTCGCGCGCGATGCGCGCCGCCAAGCTCTCGCCCTCGAGCCGCTCCATCACCAGGTAGTCGAGCCCGGTCTCGTCGTCGCTGCCGTAGCCGTACACCGTGATGACCGCGGGATGCTCGGCGCGTGCCGCCGCTTTGGCTTCGCGAAACAGCCGTTCGGCGAGCGCGGGCTCCGCGCCGCCGGCCTTCAGCAGCTTGACCGCGACCCGGCGCGAGAGGCGCAGGTCCTCCGCCTCGTACACGACCGACATGCCTCCGCTGCCGAGCGCTTGCCCGAGCCGGTAGCGGCCCGCGAGCAGGAGACCTTCGATGGAGGACGGCATGGCGAACGACCTTTGCTGGGTTGAGCCTATCAGATAACGTACGGCTCGATCGTGGAGGTGGGCGATGTCTCAGAGCGACTCGGATGCGCTGCTTCCGCTCGTGCGCGCCGCAGTCGCAGGGCAGGGCGCGAGCTGGGACGAGCTGGTGCGGGCGATCGCGCCGCGCGTCGAGCGGCTCGCGCGCGCCCACCGCGACATGAAGGCGCGCGGACTCGCGGCGCGCGACGATGACGTCGCCGAGATCGTGACCGCTACGCTCGAGCGGCTCGCGCGCGACGGCATGCGTAATCTCGCGCGCTTTCTCGCGCAGCTGGAGGCGGCGGCGCCGAGCCGCCCGCAGAGCTTCGACTCATGGCTCTACGGCGCCGTGGATTTCGCGATTCGGGAGCACGTGCGGCGGCGCTACGGCCGCGCGCCCGCGCCTCGCGTGGAGGGAGCGGCACTTCAGCCCAGCAAGCGCGAGCTCCACACGAACGCGGAGCGCTTCGAGCACGAGCCGCTCGATCCCGCGTACGTGCGCGCGCTGAGCGTCACCAAGAAGCTCGCGCTGGCCGAGATCTTCGCCTACATCGACTCCGAGTTCGAGGCGAGCGAAGCGCGCGCGCTGCGCCTTTACTACGGCGAGGAGCGCAGCTTCGAGGAGATCGCCGCGGCGCTCGGTCTGCGCGACGCGAAGGCAGCCGATAAGCTTGTCCGACGGCTGAACGCGCGCCTACGCCACCATTTCGCGGACGACGAGAGAGAATAGAGCGGGCGGAGCTCAGAACGCGGCGCGCAGCGAGAGCCCGCCGCCCTGGCGATCGAGCCACGCGCGCGGGCGCAAGCCGCGCAGCGAGAACAGATCGCGGCCCGGCTTCGCTTCGTAGCGATCAGGGTCGTCGCTCGTGAACAGCAGCGCGAGTCCGACCCCGAGCGCCGCACCGCCCACGCCGAGGCCCACCCATCCGTAGGCGTCGCGGTTGCGCGTGTCGTCGAGCGTTTTGAGTCGGATCTGCACCTCGGCTCTGCAGGCGGCGTTACTCGGCCCGGGGGGAGGCGAACATGCCCCGCCCGGCGTGTTGAGATCGGCGTGATCGAACTTGTACTTGGCGTCGTCTTTCGCGTGCTTGTTGTAGATGAGAAAGCTGGCGCCCGCGACCGCGACCGCGGCGCCGGCGATCGTCGTGATGAGCCCGGCGTTGCGGTAACGTTTGGCGGCGCGCCGGTACGCTTCGCGCTTTTCGGCGGTGGGTTCGAGCTCGACGGGGACGCTCGTGCTCGAACCCGCGGGGACCTCGACTTCGCGCTCGTACGGAAAGAAGCCGGCGTGCTCCACCCGCACGCGATGGGGGCCTTCCGGCAGGCGCATCGGCGCGCCCCCTGCGCCGCTCGGCGCGCCGTCGATGAGCACCACCGAATCGCGCTCGCTCACCTCGATCCGCAACGATCCGCCATGCGCAGCCAGCGCGCTCGGATCGACGTGCTGCTCCATCACGACCTCGCCGGTCGCGCCTTCGCCCAACGTCACGGAGCGCTCGATGCTCTCGTACCCGGGGCGACGGACCGCGATGTGGTGGGTGCCGGGCGCGAGCGTGAGCGAAGCCGGCAGCGGCGTCTTGCCCACGAGCGCCTCATCGACGTAGACGGCCGCGTCTGCAACCGGCGCCTTCAGCACCAGATGCGCCAGGCGCGCCTCGAGTTGGCGCAGCTCGAAGTGCACCTCGACGCGCGTCTGCCCCGCCGCCATCACGCGGCGTCGCTCGGGATACTGGCCTTGCGCGACCACGCCGATGATGTGCTCGCCGCTCGAAAATGCGAGGGGCGCCGTCAGCGGGGTGGTGGCGACATCGACGTTGTCGATCTCGATGCGCGCACCCACCACGTTCGTGGTGACCACGAGCTCGGCGATCAGCGCGGCCTGCTCCGCGCGTCGCCCCGTGGTCGCGCGCAGCTCGTCGGCATCGAGCACGTCCGGATGCTGCAAGAGCTGGTCGAACGCCTTCACGGCGTCGATCGGCTGGTGCATCGCCGCATGCACCAAGGCGATGTTGAAGAGCACGCGCGGATGCGCGACCAGCTCGTAGGCGCGCGTGAACTCGGCCAGCGCGCCCGCGTTGTCGCCCTGGTTGAACAGGCGCAGCCCGCGGTCGAAGCGCTGGCGCGCCTCTGTGCGCGCCTCTGCATCGGGCGCCGTCTGCGCGTGCAGCCTCGGCGCAAACGCCCACGAGGCACACCAAAGCAGGCTCCAAAGCAGGCGTGATCGCCAGCGCAGGCCGCGGCGGCGGAGCGAGCTGCGCTTCAAAACGGGTTCTCCACGGCGAGCCCGTGTTGGCGTGCGCGCGTGGGCGCGAGCGGGTGGGGCGGAGTCGGGGGCGGGGGGGACGGAGATCCCGTCGCTGGGGCCGGCCCGACGGCGGATGACTCGGATGAGGCGCGATCGAGCACGGGCGCGCTCGCGGGCGCCGTCGAGGTGTCGAGCT
>CAZYWR010000557.1:0-2368 GCA_964651185.1 uncultured Polyangiales bacterium | reverse complement strand
ATCCGCGCGAGCTCGAGTCGGGCACGCTCGCCGGCTGGAACGCGCTCACCACGACGGTGACCGTCTTCGCCCGGGCCCCGGCGTTCCTCGGCTCCCAGCGCATCGTGCCCGGTTTGCCCGATCAGAGCCTGATCGGTCGCCTGGCGGAGACGCGCGGCACGAACGAGCAGATGCCGCCGATCGCGTCACGGCTGATCGACGATGCCGGCGTGGCGACCCTGCGTGAGTGGATTCGCCGGCTCGCTCCGAACGCGGCGTTCGACGCCGGTGTCCCGCCGGTCACGGACGCCGCATCGGCCGACGCGGGACCCGGCGCTCCTGGCGCGGACGCCGGAGCCGCGGACGCGCAGCCGAACCAAGTGGACGATGCGCAAGTAGACGCCGCGTGGGCGGACGCCGCGCAAGCAGACGGGCAAGTGGATGATGCCGGGGCGGACGATGCGCAGGTGGACGATGCGCAGGTGGACGATGCCGGGGCGGACGACGCGCAGGTGGACGATGCCGGGGCGGGCGACGCGCAAGCGGAGGACGCCGCCGTAGGCGATGCGCAGGCGAGCGATGCGCAAGCCGAGCCTGACTACGAGCCAGACGCGTCCATCGGTCCGTACATGGACTCTGCGATCTTGTAGGCGCTGACCTCGAGCCGCTGCAGCGCCTCCTTGATCGCGACCGGATCGGTGGCGGCGGCCAGCAGCTGTTTGAGGGAGGCCACGTCACGCTTGACCTCGTCCATGATGGCCGCCGGCACCAGGTCGGCGCAGTCGACCACTGCGCGCTCGGTCGTGTAGAGCAAGGCGTCGGCGGAGTTTTTGAGCTCGGCCAACGCCTTGCGCTGCTTGTCCGTATCTTTGAAGCGATCGGCGTCGGCGACCAGCTTGTCGACTTGCTCTTGGCTCAAGCCGCTCGAGGCCACCACGCTCACGCGTTGCTGTTTGCCGGTGCGCTTGTCGATCGCGCCGACGTGCATGATGCCGTTGGCGTCGATCTCGAAGGTGACTTCGATTTCCGGCACGCCGCGCGGCGCGGGCGGGATGGGTGCGAGCTCGAACTTCGCGAGCGTGCGGTTGTCGGCGGCCATCTCGCGCTCGCCCTGCAGCACGTGGATCGGCACGAACGGCTGGTTGTCGATGCTGGTGGTGAAGATCTCGCTCTTTTGCGTGGGGATGGTCGTATTGCGAGGAATGAGCGGATGAAAGACCCCGCCGCCCGTCTCGACGCCGAGCGACAATGGCGTGACGTCGAGCAGGAGCACCTCTTCGAGCTCCCCGGTGAGCGCCGCGCCTTGAATCGCCGCGCCGCACGCCACGACCTCATCCGGGTTCACGCCCTTGTTCGGCTCACGTCCGAAGAACTCGGCCACCTTCTGGCGCACGAGCGGCATGCGCGTCATGCCGCCGACCAGCACCACCGCGTCGATGTCTTTCACCTTGAGCCCGGCGTCCTTGAGCGCCTGCGCGCACGGCTCGAGGCTCTTCTCGATCAAATCGACGACCAGGATCTCGAACTCGCTGCGCTTGAGGGTGAGCACGAGATGTTTGGGCCCGCTCGCGTCGGCGGCGATGAAGGGCAGGTTGATCTCGGTGTTGAGCGAGCTCGACAGCTCGTGCTTCGCCTTTTCGGCCTGCTCCTTGAGCCGCTGCAGCGCCATGCGGTCCTTGCGCAGGTCGATGCCCGTGTCGCGCAGGAAGCGCTCGCACAGCGAGTCGATCAGGCGATGGTCGAAGTCTTCGCCGCCCAGATAGGTGTCGCCGTGCGTGGCGCGCACCTTGAACACGCCGTGCTGGATCTCCAGGATGGAGATGTCGAAGGTGCCGCCGCCCAGGTCGTACACGGCGATGCGCTGGCCGTCTTTCTGCTCGAGCCCATAGGCGAGCGCGGCCGCGGTCGGCTCGTTGATGATCCGCTTGACCTCGAGCCCGGCGATGCGCCCCGCGTCCTTGGTAGCCTGGCGCTGCGCGTCGTCGAAATAGGCGGGCACGGTGACCACCGCCTCGCGCACCGGCTCGCCCAAGTAGGCTTCGGCGACGTTCTTGATCGTCGATAACACCATCGCGGAGATCTCCGGCGGCGCGTAGCTGCGTCCCGCGACCGCCACCCAGGCGTCGCCGTTTTCGGCCTGCGCGAGGCGATACGGCACGAGCTCGCTCTGGCGCTTGGCCTCCGGGCTATCGAAGCGGCGGCCCATCAAGCGCTTGACCGCGAACACGGTGTTTTCAGGGTTCGTGACGGCTTGCCGTTTGGCGACTTGCCCGACCAGGCGCTCGCCGCTCGCGGGAAACGCGACGACCGATGGAGTGGTGCGGCTGCCCTCGGCGTTCGGGTTGACGATGGTCTCGCCGTTTTCTACGACGGCGACGCAGGTGTTGGT
>CAZYWR010000556.1:0-1754 GCA_964651185.1 uncultured Polyangiales bacterium | reverse complement strand
AGCAACGGCGCCGAGCAGATTGCTCTCAAGGCGCGCGACGTCGGCTTCGAGGTGATCTACGAAGGCATCCGCGTGACCCCGGAGCAGATCGTCGCCAGCGCGCTCGAAGAGGGGGTCCACCTCATCGGGCTCTCGATCCTGAGCGGCAGCCATTTGGAGCTCGTCCCAGAGGTGCTCTCGCGCCTGAAGCAGGCGGGCATCGGCGAAGTGCCCGTCGTGGTAGGCGGCATTATCCCCGAGAGCGATGGCAAACGTCTGCTCGAGCAGGGCGTGGCGCGCGTGTACACACCCAAGGACTTCGAGCTCAATGCGATCATGGCCGACCTGGCCGAGCTCGCGGAGCACGCAGCGAGTTGATGGCGGGACGAACGATCGACGTCGAGGCGCTCGCGCGCGGCGTGCGCGCTGGCGACAAAGCGCAGGTAGCGCGCGCGCTCAACCTGATCGAGAACAAGCGGCCCGAGCAGGAACGCCAAATGGCGCAGCTCTTGGCCGCGCTGGCGCAAGGCGTCCCGCCCGGGCACGGGCATCGCGTCGGGCTCACCGGGCCTCCTGGCGTGGGCAAGAGCAGCTTGGTGGCGGTGCTGGCGCGCGCGCTGCGTGAGCGCGGCTATGCCGTGGGCGTGGTTGCGGTCGACCCTTCGAGCCTGCGCAGCGGCGGTGCGCTGCTCGGCGATCGCACGCGCATGGCGTTCGATCCGCAGGACGCAGGGCTCTTCGTGCGCTCGCTCGCGACCCAGGGCGCGCTCGGAGGTCTGGCGCACGCGACACACGCCGCGGTCGAAGTGCTAGCGGCCGCGTACGAGGTGGTGCTGATCGAGACGGTCGGCGTCGGACAGGCCGAGGTCTCGGTGGCGCACGTCTCGGACACGGTCGTGCTGGTCGTGCAGCCCGGCTCGGGCGACGTGCTGCAGTTCCTCAAGGCGGGCGTGATGGAGATTCCGGACCTGCTGGTCGTGAACAAGGCCGACCACGGCCCGACGGCCGCGCGGGCAGCGAGCGATCTCAAGTCGGCGCTCAGCACGTTGCGCCAGGTCGGCGCGGGGGACGGTGAGCAGGCCGTGCTCCTCACCAGCGCGCGCGACCAGCAAGGCATCGACGAATTGATCGCGGCGCTCGCGCAGCATCGCGCGCGGCTCGGCGAGGCGGGGGTCGCCGCGCGCCGCCGAACCGGGCACGTAGCCTGGTCGCTGGAGTGGCTCGCGCGCCGCGTCGGCACAGCCGGATTGGAGGCGCTCGGCGGGCTCGATGCCGCGAACGCGGCGCTCACGAACGCGGTCGCACGCGGTGAGCCGGCGCTCAGCGCAGCGCAAGCCTTGGCCGATCGGCTCGCGATCAGCTTGCGGTGAAGGAGCTCTGGCGTGTCCGCATCGGGCGCGTGAGGGGCGGGTATCAAGTCGTTGGAGCCGCGCTTAGCCGGGTGAAGGAGCTTTGGCATGTCCGCGTCGGGCGCGTGCGCCTGCCGCTTTGTCGGCGGCTTCGCTGTACGACCGGCTCGACTCGGCAAAGGAACGCATCACCTCCCTCGAGGGGCCGCACGACCATGACGCCATGGCGCTGCCAAGCTGCGCCGGCCGCCCGCTCTGCGCCTCGCCCCGACAGCGCCGCTCCCCTGCACTTGGCTGGTAGCCCGACACTTTTTACAAATTGACCGCTGCGCGCTTGACCGAACGTTGCTAGTCGTCAAGACTGCCTCGAGTTCGCTACACGGAGGCGCTTCCGCTCGTTTACAGCATCCCCCTCTTGCGCCTGAA
>CAZYWR010000555.1:0-3288 GCA_964651185.1 uncultured Polyangiales bacterium | reverse complement strand
TTCCACCCCCAAAGCCCGCGCCCGGGCGCGCATCAAGGCTGCCTCTTCGGTGAGCTTGAGGACATCCAAGAGGCGCGCGGCCTCGAGGTGATAGAGGCCGTGGTTGGCGACATCCGACCCCTGGGTCAGTGCGCGGTCGAGGTCCGCGGCGCGCGTGGGATTGCCGGCCTGCTCATGGAGGCTCGCGAGCGCGACCGCGGCGGGCGGGGGCAGATCGGTGTGACCCTTCGCCAACAAGCCCTCGAGCACCCCCTCGAGCAGCCGCAGCGCGCGCGCCGCATCGCCGGCGGCCGCGCAGGCGAGCCCGAGCTCCATGGTGACCGGCCACTCGATTTCCCCTTCGCCGAAGAGGCCGGCACACAGCTCGAGCACCTCGACTGCCTCGCCGGGCCGGTCGACCAGGCGCAAGTAGTTGCCGAGGTCGAGCAGCGGGCGCGGGTCGTCCTCGAGGGCTGCGGCTGCCGCTTCGAGCTGCGCCACGGCGGCGTCGCGATCGCCCCGCTCGTGCGCGATGCGCGCGAGCTCACGATGCGCCAGCAAGCGGGCGTCGCCGCCCTCCTCGGGCCCGATGCGCGCGAGAAACTGGTGCAGCGCCTGCTCCGCCTCATCGAGCGCGTGCCGCGCCAGCTCGGCGCGCGCGAGCTCGAGCCACAAGTAACTCGCTTCGGTGGCCTTCTCCAGGAGGCCGCGCAAGAGCGCGACCGCGCGCTCGCCCTCGCCGCGATCGATCGCCAAGAGCGCCTGAAACAGCGGCTCGCCATAGCCCTCGAGCTCGCGCGCCTGCAAGGGCTCCCAGCTGCTGGTGATCAACATCAGCTGCTCTTCGTCGCTGAGCGGCGCGGCCTCGCGCGCGTGCTCGACGGCTTCGGCGCGCTCGAGCGCGCGCGCGATCTCAGCGACTCGGGCCTGTGCGGCCTCGCCGCGCGCCGTCTCGCGCGCGTGCTTGAGCTCCTCTTGCGCGAGCTCTGCTTGGCCCTCGGCGTGCAGCTTGAGCGCCTGCTCAGCGCGGGCGAGCGCGATGCGATCGCAGCACTCGAGCGCGCGCGCCTCGGCCTCGCGCGCGAGCTCGCGCCGCTCTCTTTCTGCGCGCGCGGCCAGGCGATCGTACGCGAGCTTGGCCTCGCCGAATTGCTCCTTGGCGAACAGCGCGTCTGCCTCGCCGCGCAGCTCTTCGAGGCTCTGCTTCTTGAACAGTGTACGCAGCACGTTCAGCGCTCCCCTCTGTCTTTCTTCTCTTTGGCGGCGATCTTCTGTAGCGCGGCCGACTTGAGCGATTGCGCGACGTTGCGGCTGCGCGACAGCGCCTTGAGCTCGTCGTCGCGCAGGTGCCCGATGAAGCGCAGCGAGATGCCGACCGGCGTCTTCGCGTTGAACACCAGGCCGTGCTTGATTTCGTGGTTCTTGGTCCACTCGCGCTTGTTGCCGATGAAGCGCAAGATCTCCTCGCTCACCTCTTTGCTGTGGACGATCGGGACGACCTCGTTTTCCATCATGGCGGGCGACGAGATCGCGGCATACGCGACGGTCTTGTTCTTGTCGCGCACCAAGAACGCGCGCGCGGAGGCGTTGCCGACCATGGCGAGGCGCAGCTTCTCGGCGCTGGTCATCTGGCGGATGCGCATCATCAAGGGCAGATACTGCTGCTTGACCTCGTCTTCGCCCGCCGCTTCGTCTTCGCCTGCCGCGACCGCCTCGGGGTTGCCATCGTCTTCGCTCAGCGCGGTTTGGAACTCGCGATCGGAGGGGAGTGGCTCGTCGGTCGGCTCGGGGATGAGCTGCCCCTGAATGGCCGCCACGTGCGCCCCGAACGTGGGCAGCTCGAGCGCCACGCCGTTGCGCGCGCACAGCTCGATCAAGCGATCGGCCGTCGACATGCGCGTGTTCTTGTTCTTGTAGAGCGCCTCGATCACGCGCGGCGCAGCGAGCAGGCGCTGTTCGTTCACAGCGATACGTTCGCACACCCGCTCACTGGCGAACAGCGCCACCCACTCCAAGCTGCCGGTCTCGAACGCCGGGTTCGCGACCAGCCGCTCGAGCAGCTCCTCGCGCGCGCGAAAGCGCTCGGCCAGCGCATCGAGGAACGACGCCGGCAACGCAGTCTCCGCCGCCGGTTGCAGCACGTTGTCGGGGAGCTTCTCGAGCGTCTCGCGCGCGGTGGCGGCCAGGGCCGCATCGGGGTCGGCGGCGAGCTGCAAGAGCAGCATGACCTGCTCGCCGCCCTTGATCGGCACCATGCCGCGCGCCGCCATCGTGCGCGCGGGTCCCGGCGCCGCCGGATCGCAGAACCTACGGATGCTCGCGGGGACCTGCTCGAGCGGGAGCGGCAGCGGCGCGGGACGGGTCATCCCTCAATCGTAATACTCATGCCCGAGGTGAGTGATAAGACTCTCGCCCTTGATCCAACGCAGCATGTTCTTGAGCTTCATGCCCTGCACGAACAGGTCGTTTTCAGGGTAGAGCCCCGGCGCCGTCATCGGGCTCTTGTAATAGAACGACAACCACTCCTGCACCCCGGACAGACCCGCGCGCTGGGCGAGGTCGGTGAAGAGCGCCAGATCGAGCACGATCGGTGCGGCCAGGATCGAATCGCGGCACAAGAAGTCGACCTTGATCTGCATCGGATAGCCAAGCCAACCGAAGATATCGAGGTTGTCCCAGCCCTCCTTCTGATCGCCGCGTGGCGGGTAATATTCGATCCGCACCTTGTGATACATGTTGCCGTACAGGGTGGGGTGGAGCTCCGGCTGCAGGATGGTCTCGAGCACGCCGAGCTTCGACACCTCCTTGGTCTTGAAGCTCTCGGGATCGTCGAGCACTTCGCCGTCGCGGTTGCCGAGGATGTTGGTCGAGAACCAGCCCCGAATGCCCAGCATGCGTTGCCGGAGGCCGGGCGCGATCACGGTCTTCATCAACGTCTGGCCGGTCTTGAAGTCCTTGCCAGAAATCGGCAGCTTCCGCTTTTTGGCGAGCTCGCGCAGCGCCCCGATGTCGATCGTGAGGTTGGGCGCGCCGTTGCAGTAGCCCACGTCCTCCATGAGACACGCATACGCGTAGATCATCGACGGGCTGATGCCGGGATCGCTGTGCTTCAAGCCTTCTTCGAACTTGGCCAAGGTGCTGTGCACCTCGCCAGGCTCCCGGTGCACCTCGGTCGAGCCGCACCAGACCGCCACCGCGCGCTCGAGCCCGTTGTCGCGCTTGAAGCGGCGGATGTCCTCGCGCACGGCCTCCGCGAGCTGCCACTTGTCGGTCCCGGGCTTCACGTTCTCGCCGCGCAACCGCTTGACG
>CAZYWR010000554.1:0-3413 GCA_964651185.1 uncultured Polyangiales bacterium | reverse complement strand
GCTCATCAGCGCCTCGACCCCGGCTGCGGCGTGATCACGTCGATCACGACCTCCGCCCCCGGCGCGAGCGCGCCGCCGCGCACCTCCGTGTAGCTTCCGTCGCTGACGCCAGTCTGCACGGGCACGGGCGCGAGCTTGTCTCCGCGCAGCACCCAAACCCTGCGCTCGCCCGGCTTGGGCGCTTGATCAGGCTCGAGGCGCGGGGGGGCGAAGCGCAACGCGGCATTGGGCACCGCGAGCACGTGCGGCCGCACGTCGGCGAGGATGGTCGCGGTCGCGGTCATGCCGGGCCGCAGCAGGAGCTCGTTGTTGTCGACCTGCAGCACCGCCTCGTACGAGACCACGTTCTGCTCTTCCTTCGGCTCGTTGCGCAGCGAAAGGAGCTTCGACGGGAAGGCTTTATCGGGATAGGCGTCGACGGTGAAGGTCGCGGCCTGCCCTTCGCGCGCGCGTCCGACGTCGGCTTCGTCGACGTACACGAGCAGCTCCATCCGCCGCAGGTCTTCGGTGAGCTTGAACAAGAGCGGCGTCTGAAAGCCGGCCGTGACGGTCTGCCCCGGCTCGATCGAGCGCGACAGCACCATGCCGTCGATAGGCGAGATGATGCGCGTCTTATCGAGGCGCGAGCGCTGCGACTCCAGCGTGGCGCGCGCCACGATCGCGCTCGCCTGCGCGCTCGCCTGCGCCGCCTCCGCGCGCGCGAACGCGGCGTCCGCCGTCTCGAGCTCCTTCTGCGAAACGAGCCCTTCCTTGGCCTGGGTCTGCGCGCGCTCGCGCGTGCGCCGCGACTCGATCAGCGTGGCCTCGGCCTGGCGAATGGCTGCGGTCGTCTCGCGCACGTGGGCCTCGGCTTCGGCCACCGCCGCCCGCGGCTGCTCGGGATCGATGAGCGCGAGCAGCTGCCCTCTGCGCACCTTGTCGTTGTAATCGACCGCGACCTCGACGACGCGCCCCGAGACCTCGGCGCCGACCTCGACGGTGCTGCGGCCCTTGAGCGTGCCGGTCGCGCTGATCGCCACGTGAATGTCGCGACGCTCGACGCGCACCTTCTCGTACTTGGGCCGCGCCATGAGCGCACGCTGCCGTACGAGCCGAAAAGCGCCGAAGCCGGCGAGCGCAAGCGCGAGCGCCACCCCCGCGAACCAGCCGATGCGCCGGGCCCGCGAGCGCGCGTTGGGGGCCATGCCCAGCGTGGCGAGCACCTCTGGATCCGCCGCGGTCTGTCGTTCACGCATGTGCCCATAAGGTAGGCGGAGATCGCTGCCCATCCACCGCACGAATTGCAAAGATTTGTGAATGTCCTCGGGCAGCGCGCTTGGCGCCCCAGCAGGCCGTGTGCACGCGCACCGCAAGACACGATGCGCGATCACGCCTTGCGCTGGCGTACTCCCGATTGGGAGCAGCGCTCGAAACTAACCGATCGAGGCCGTTCGTGCAGCACCGGTGTGCACGCGCTTGCTAAGATGGAGAACCGGTTTTGGCGATCGCTTCTGACCTAGCATTGCATCTTCACGACTGCGCTCGCGCACGCTAGCGCGCGCTTCGACCGACGCGCGGCACGAAGAGCGTGCCTTCTTCTCGGAGTCTCATGAGCGGTGATGCACGGAATCTGGGTGGCGAAGGATCGACCTCGAACGCAGCGCTAGTGCGCGCCCTCATGGAGCGCGTACATGGATTGGAAAAGGAGCTGGCGCAGACGCGACAGCAGGAAGTGCAGGCCCAGCAGGTGATCGAGAGCGAACGCCGTTTTCGTCGCATCGTCGAGACGACCGCAGAGGGCGTCTGGACGCTCGACCAGGAGGGCCGCACGACCTTCGCGAACGAGGCCATGGCGGCGATGCTGGGGTACACCCCCGAGCAGATGGTAGGGCGGCACCTCTTCGACTTCGCGGCCGAAGAAATGCAGGCAGTCAGCGCGCAGAACATCGAGCGTCGCCGGCACGGCATCCGCGAGACCCACGAATTTCCGCTGCGCCATGCCGATGGTCACGAGGTGTGGACCATCATGACCACGAGCCCCATCGAAGACGAACAGGGGCGCTATGTCGGTGCCCTGGCGATGGTCACCGATGCCAGCGACAAGCGCCGCGCCGAGCGCGAGCGCTCCGAGCTGTCGGCGCGCATGGTAGAGAGCCAGAAGATGGAGAGCCTGGGGGTGCTCGCGGGAGGCATCGCCCACGACTTCAATAACCTGCTGGCCGCGATCATGGGGCACGTGGAGATCGCGAGTCAGGAGCCCGCGCTCACGTTGCGTTCGCGCACCGCGCTCGCCAACGCACTCGCCGCGGCGCAACGCGCGGCGGGGCTTACGCGTCAGCTGCTCGATTACTCGGGCCGTAGCGAGCTGGCGCTGCGGCCCTTGCGGCTCGGCGCCCAAAGCGCGGAGCTCGTCGAGCTCTTGCGCGCATCCATCCCGAAGCGCATCAGCATCGACGTCACCACCACCGAGCCCAGCCTGTCGATCATGGGCGATCCCGATCGCCTGCAGCAGGCCACGATGAACCTGGTGATCAACGCGGCCGAGGCCTACGGCGCGCGCGCCGGCACCGTGTTCGTCAAAGTCGACAGCGAATACGTGGGCTCGAACGGGCTCGCCTGGGTGCGCTCGCCCGACCCGGTCAAGCCGGGCGAATACGTGTTTCTAGAGGTGCGCGACGAAGGTGGCGGCATGGACGAAGCCACGCTCAAGCGCATCTTCGACCCGTTCTTCACGACCAAAGCGAGCGGCCGCGGGCTCGGTCTCGCGGCCACGCTCGGCATCGTCCGCACGCACCGCGGCCATTTGACCGTGCGCAGCCGGCCCGGCGTGGGTACTACGTTCCGCGCGTACTTCCCGCGTAGCCGCGAGGCGGAGGAGCAAGCAGAGCCCATGCGACATCCAAGCGCTCCTGCCGTGGTGCCACGTTCGCGCACGTTGCTCGTCGTCGATGACGAACCGATGGTGCGCGAGTTCGCGCAGCGGCTGCTCGAGACCGAGGGCTACCGCGTGATCGAGGCTGGTTCGGGCGACGAGGCGCTCTCGTTGCTGCGCGAGCGGCTGTCCGAGATCGACGGCGTGCTGCTCGATCTGTCGATGCCGGGCATGGACGGCGACGCGCTGCTCTCGGAGGTCCGCTCCTTTGCGCCGAGGCTCCCGGTGATCGTGCACAGCGGCCACTCGCTCGAGAGCACGAGCGAGCGGCTCGCCCAATGGAACATCGCCGGCGTCTTGCAGAAGCCCTACCGCGCCGCGCGCCTGAGCGAGATGGTCAACGCCCTCTTCAGCCACTCTTCCGCCAGCTGACGAGCCATCGCGCTCGCTGCGAGCTCGGGGCAGCCCGGGAGAGGGGGGGGGGGGGGGGGGGGGGGGGGGGGGGGGGGGGGGGGGGGGGGGGGGGGGGGGGGGGGGGGGGGGGGGGGGGGGGGGGGGGGGG
>CAZYWR010000553.1:0-7319 GCA_964651185.1 uncultured Polyangiales bacterium | reverse complement strand
GCCGCGCCTGCTGTCGATGCGGCCGGTGTAGCTCTGCCCAGCCCCGCGAATCGTCAGGCTGCCCGCGCCCGTGCCTGCCATACCTAGTTTCACGCCGATCGAGACCGGCCCCATCGGATCGCGATCGCGTTCCGGTTCATTGCCGTCGCGCTGCGGCCGGGTCGGCCCGAGGCTCAGGGCCGGCGCGCTGCTCACCGCCACCGCTTGACGCGCTTGCCCCGCCGCCCGAGGCATCGCCGCACCCAGCACCCCCATCATCGCCGCGAACAGCACCACCAGCCGATAGCTGCGCACAGTCCCCTCCATCACTTCGTGGCGATGGCCACGAGTCGCTTCCGCCCACCTTGCGAGAATCTATTTTCGGCGGAACGGGGGAGGGGTCTACGATGAGCAAACGCACGCAGGTCAGGAACAACTGTTCTGCACAAGCTGCCAGTGGGCGCGCGCACCAAGTACCAGCGCCTGAACTTCCCCGCGCAGGTGGGCGGCGAGTCCGTGAGCGCCCCCTTGTGCGGTACGCGGCGTGCCGATGGCGACCACGCAGCGCGTCGCCGGACGGCTGGCCACCCGCAGGACGTGGTTCACGAAGCTCTCTTCCACATACTCAGTGCCGGGATCATAGGCGAGGCCGACCGGAACGATCTCGACGTCGAGCCCGCGTGCGACGGAGAACGCGCCCGGCTTGAACGGCTGCACCTCATCGCCTTGGAACGTGCCCCCCTCGGGGAACACCAAGATCGACGCGCCTTCACGCAGTCGCTTGCGGATCGCGCGCAGCGCGTTCGCGCCGCTGGCCTCGTTGGTGCGGTCGACGAAGATCGTGCCGGCGCGGCGCGCGGCGAAGCCGATCACGGGCCAGTGCGCGAGGTCGGCTCGGCTCAGCGCGTGACCTCCGAAGAGCGCGAGCAGCACGCCGATGTCGAATGGGGAGCGATGATTCGCCACCACCAGCCGCGGGCCGCGCTGCGGCGGCACGACCGAGTCGGGTGTCAACACCACGCGGCCGCCGGTCGCACGCACCAGGGACCGGCCCCAACGCCGGAGGTAGCGCTGAAACACCTCGTCGCGCGCCGCCGGCGGCACGAAGCTCTGGTGCACGCTGGCTGCGGCGACCCAGGCCAAGGTGGCGGCTCCCAAGTTGACGAGCCGCGCGGCACCACGAAACGTCGAAGCGCTCGCAGAAAATGACGAAACGATCACCGCGCCGATGTAGCCCAAAGCTCCGCGGCGATCACTCCGCGGTGAGCCGCTTGATCTCTTCCTTGATCAGCTGCTCGGCGAGATCGGGCACGACCTCCCAAACGACCTGCTCGATCACTTCGCGCGACAGCGCCAGCACGCCTTCGAGCTGCTCGCGACTGAGCCCACGCTGCGCGAGCTTCGCGCCGAGATCCTGCGTGGCAGCCTGCATGACTCCGGCGCTGGGCGCCGCGACCGGCGCCACGCGTGCGGGCGCGGGCGGCGGCGCCGCGGGTTTCGCCGATGCCACGGGTGCGGGCGGCGGCGCGGCGGGACGCGGTGCGGGGAGCGGCTGCGGGCCAGCGGCCTTGGCCTGCGCGGCCTGCATGGGAGCGGGCGCCCCGATGCCCATGCGCGTGCCTTGCGGGACGCGGCTCGTGCCGGTGGCAGGCCCGCTCGCTGCGGCGTTCACTTGAGGCGCAGGGCGCGCCGGCTGGACCGCGGCCTTGGTCCCATCGGCGAGCGCCGCACGCGGTCGCGACAGCACCTGGCTCGTGCGATCGATCAACGACTGCGTATCGAAGGGCTTGGAGACGTGGTCGTCGACCCCGGCCGCGCGGCCTTTGGCCTCGTCATAGGGCGTCTGCTGACTCGCCATCACGATCACCGCGATCTTCGCGAGCTGTGGGTTGGCCTTGATCCGGCGTGCCAGCTCGTAGCCGTCGACGCCTGGCATCGAAGCGTCTGCGAACACCACGTCCGGCGCGAACTCGCCGATCTTGGCGAGTGCCGCCTCGGCGCCGTCGACCGTCTGCACGGTCGCGCTCTCGCCTGCGAAGGTCATCTCCAGGACGCGCCGCATCGTAGCACTATCGTCAGCAACCAAGATTTTGGTCGGCACTCGCCTCTCCTCCGTCCGCTTGCGTCGGCTCTGCGCTCCTCCCGAGGAGCGCATGAATTGGTTGCGCAGATGGTACCGCGTGGCGAGAGCGTCGGGCGAGCTTTCGCACGAGCAATGCGCGACGATGTATGCCGCGCGAGCCGGCTCCGGCCCGGGTGCTAAGTAGGCGCTGACGATGCCAGCGAGCCCGTCCGCCACCTCATTCGTCCAGCCCGACCCGCACCGCTATCGAGAGCTGGCCCCGATGCCGCCGCCCGAGGGGCCGCTCGCGCCCGGCCGGCTGTGGCCCGAGGCGCGCGAGGTCGAGCTTGAGATCGGCTTTGGTCACGGACTGTTCTTGTATGAACGCGCCACCGTGCGGCCGGACGTGCGGCTGCTCGGGCTCGAGGTCAAGCGCAAGTGGGCCTACCTCGTGGCAGAACGCTGTGCGCGCCGCGGGCTCGAGAACGTGACCGTCTGGGCGGCCGACGCGCGCGCCGTCTTGCCGCGCCTGGCGGCCGGGAGCATCGCGCGCGTCTTCATGCACTTTCCCGATCCCTGGTGGAAGAAGCGCCACGCCAAGCGCTCGCTCGTCGGCGACTCGCTGCTGGATCCGATCGCGCGCGTGCTCGCGCCGGGCGGCGAGCTGTTCTTACAAACGGACGTGCGCGGACGGGCCGAGCTCCACCTGGCCGCGCTCGCCGACCACCCGGCGTTCGAGCTCGGCGGCCGGGCCGGGTACCTCGACGCCAACCCGTACGGCGCGCGCAGCAATCGAGAGGCGCGCGCCGCCCAAGATGGCTTGCCCGTCTTTCGCACCTTGGCGCGGCGGCGTTAAGCTCGCGCCCGGGTCGCGCTTGCGGCGGGCGGGGATGCTGGTTAGGAAGGGGCCGCAACCACAGCGTTTGGCTCGCGCGCGCCGGCGCGCGCTTCGAGGTCACGGGTGATCGAAGTACGCAACTTGACCAAGCGATACGGCGAGCGGGTCGCCGTGCGCGACCTGTCGTTCGAGGTCTCGCGCGGCGAAGTGGTCGGCTTTCTGGGCCCGAACGGGGCGGGCAAGAGCACGACGCTCCGCATGCTCACGGGCTACCTCGAGCCGAGCGAGGGCGAGATCAAGATCGCGGGCCTCGACGCGCGTCGCGCGCCCCTCGAGGTGAAGCGCCGCATCGGCTACATGCCGGAGGCGGTGCCGCTCTACCTGGAGCTGCGCGTCGTCGAGTACCTGCGCTATCGGGCGGAGCTCAAAGGCGTGGCGCGGCGCGAGATCGCCAAGAGCGTGGAGCGCGCGCTCGCGCTCGCCAACATCGGGGACGTCAAGACGCGCATCTTGGGGCAGCTCTCGAAGGGGTATCGCCAGCGCGTGGGCTTGGCCGATGCGCTGGTCGCAGACCCGCCGCTGCTCATCCTCGACGAGCCCACCGCCGGCCTCGATCCCAACCAAATCCGCCAGGTACGCGAGCTCATCCGCGAGCTCGCGCGCGAGAAGACCGTGCTGCTCTCGACGCACATCCTGCCCGAAGTGGAAGCCATCTGCGGGCGCGTCATCATCCTGGACCGCGGGCGCTTGGTCTCATCCGGCCGTCCGCACGAACTGCGCTCGGCCGGGGAAGGGTTGTCCTCCATTACCATCGAAGCGCGCGTGGCAGCCGAGCAGCGCGAGCGGCTCAGCGCGCTGCTCGCAGGCATCGGGGAGGTGCGCGGCGCGCCGGTGCTCAGCCCGGTCGGCGAGGACGTCCTGCGCGCGCGCCTCGAGGTGAGCGCGAACGAGCTCGATCGCGCGGCCGAACGCATCTTCCGCGCCGTCGCCGTTGCCGGCTTCGACTTACGCGAGCTGCGGCGTTCGGACGCGAGCCTCGAAGACTTATTCGCCCGGCTCACCACCCACGAAGCCGCCGACGCGAGCACACCGCCGCCCGCGACCGAAGCATCGGCGAAGGTGGCGTCATGAGGGCCGCGCTCACCATCGCCAAGCGCGAGATCGTCTCCTACTTCGTCTCGCCGATCGCCTATGTGGTGACGGTGGTCTGGCTGATCTGGTGCGGCCTGCAATTTTACTTGCTGGCCGGCGTGTTCGCGAGCGCACCCAGCCTGAGCGCGAGCGCCAACCCGCTCAGCGCCTTCTTCGGCGGCTCCGTGCTCTTCTTCATTCCGCTGCTCGTGTTCGCCCCCGTGCTCACGATGCGCTTGATCGCGGAGGAGCGTCACACCGGTACGCTCGAAACCTTACTTACGGCGCCCGTCACGAATGCGGACGTCGTGATCGGCAAGTACTTGGCCGCGCTCGTCTTCTGGCTCGGTCTCTGGCTGCCCACCGGCATGTACGTCTGGATCACGAGTCAGTTCGGAAAGATCGACCTCGGCGCGGTGCTCGCCAGCTACCTCGGAGTGCTCGGCATCGGCCTTTATTACATGGCGATCGGGCTGGCGATGAGCGCGCTGGCGAAAAATCAAATCGTCGCGGCGCTGCTCACTTTCATGGTGCTGTCGGGTCTGTTCGCGCTCGGGCTGCTGTCTTTTCTCGACACCTTCGCGGCCCAGCGCGACGCCATCGACTACATCAGCCTGTGGGGCCACATGCAGTCCTTCTCGAAGGGCATCGTGGACACCCGCTTCGTCGTGTTCGACCTGAGCGTGGCGGCGCTCTTCGTCTATTTCGCCTGGCGCGCGCTCGCCGGCCGGAGCGCCCCATGAGCGAAAGCCCGCGCCGACCGCGTCAGCTCGACCCTTGGGCCCTGGTCGCGAGCGCCCTGGTCGCGCTCATCCTGGTGCTCGTCAATTACATCTCCGCGCGTCGCTACGAGCGCTGGGATCTGACGAGCCAGCGCCTGTTCACGCTCTCCGACCGCACCACCCAGCTCTTGAAGACGCTGGATCGACCGGTGGACATCTACGTGTTCCTGTCGAGCAGCGAACAGAGCTTCCCAGAGCTGCGCGAGCTGATCGATCGCTATCGGGCGGTCAGTGACCGCATCGTGCCTCATTACGTCGACCCGGATCGCGAGCCGGCGAAATTTAAGCTGCTGGCCGAGAAGTACGGCGTGCGCGCGGCTTTGCAGGAGGGGGGCCAGACCGAGGCGGAGCTCGCGGCGCTCGTGCTCAGCGGCGACAAGCGCTGGAGCATCACGCGCGACGACCTGGTCGATGTCGACTACGACTCGCTCTCGGGCGGGAGCGGAGAGCGCGCCAAAGTCAACGTCAAGACCGAGCAGGCGCTCTCGGGTGCGATCGTGCAGGTCACGAGCGGCCGCCCGACCAAGGTGTGCGTCAGCGAAGGCCACGGGGAGTGGAGCCTGACCGACTCCGCCGAGCGCTCGCTGTCTGCCGTGAAAGAGGAGCTCAAGCGCGAAAACGTCGAGCTCGAGGCGCTGGGTACGCGCGGCAAGCGCGAGCTCCCCAAGGCGTGCGATGCGATCTTCGTCCTCGGTCCGCTCAAGGCGTTCGCGGACGACGAGAGCGCGGCGCTGAAGCGCTACCTCGACGCCGGCGGCAACGTGCTCTTGGCGCTCGATCCTGTGCTGGAAGGCGATCAGGTCGCGCCGACGGGGCTCGAAAGTTTGGCCGAGGCGCATGGGATCCGCATCGATCGGGACGTGCTGGTCGAGCTGGATCGCGAGCGCTTGCTCTCGCCGAGTCCGGTCGAGGCCTTCATCGTGACGAGCTTCGGCAGCCATGCCACCGTGCGGCCGCTCGCCACGCTGCGCGCGCCGGTCGTGTTGCAGCTGGCTCGCACCGTGAGCGCGCTGCCCGGCGCCGACGTGCTGATCAGCGCGAGCGACAAGGCTTACGGCGAAACACAGCTCGCGCAGCTCACGGCCGGCGACGAGCTCAAGCCGAGCGAGGGCGACGTGGCGGCGCCGGTGCACGTCGCCGTGGCGGCCCCGAACAAACAGGAAGGGCAGGGCGAAAAGCGCAAGCTCGGCGGTCGTATGATCGCGATCGGCGACAGCGATTGGCTGCACGCCGAGCTCTTGCATCAACCGCAGCTCGCGAACGTCGACCTGCTCGCCGGCTTCACGGGGTATTTGACCGCACGCGAGGCGTTGGTCTCGATCGCGCCCCGCAAGATCGACGCCCAGTCGTTGGTGATCACCGAAGAGGGGCTGTTCGGCGTGTTCCTGCGCGTGGTCGTGCTCATGCCGCTGGCGGCGCTGGTGCTGGGCGTGGGCGTGTGGTGGCAGAGGCGAGCATGAGCAAGCGCGCGGTCCTCGTGCTCGCGCTGCTCGCGGTCGGCCTCAGCGTGTACGTGGTGCTTTTCGAGCGCACCAGCGTGACCAGCAAGGAGCGCGCCGAGCGCGCCGGTCGAGTGCTGGTGAGCTTCGTGCGCGACAAAGTCGATCGGCTCGAGCTGGAGCGCAAGGGGCAGCGGGTGGTGCTCGAGCGTGCGCCCAAGGAGGGCGAGCTCGGCGGTTGGCAGCTGCGCGCGCCGATGGCGGCCAAGGCCGATGACGACGCGGTCGATCAGCTGCTCGGCGAGCTCGAGTGGCTGAGCGCGCGCCGCTCGCTCGCGCTCGGACCCGAGGACGAGAAGCGCTTCGGCCTGTCGGCGCCCCGCTATCGCTTGAAGTATCGCGTCGGAGGGGAGACGCACACGCTCGTGCTCGGTCACGAGGACGTACACGGCGAGAGCGTGTACGCGCGCGTCGACCGTGCGCCGGAAGCGCAAGTCGTGCCCAAGACAGTCATCGAGGCGCTCAACCATGAGCCGGGGGACTTTCGCGACAAACAGCTGTTCACCGAGCTAACGGTCGCTTGGGCCCGGAAGCTCACGATCGCGCAGGCGAATCAGCGCAGCGAGCTAACCCAAGAAGGTGGCCGCTGGTGGCTCGAAGCGTCCGGTGCAACCGACGCGCTGCCCCGCGGCTACGCGGACGGTGCGCGGATCGACGAGCTCTTGCGCGCCCTCTCCGAGCTGCGCGCTGCGCGCTTTCTCGAGCCCCACGAGCGAGCGGCGGGGGCGGCCGCGCTGGCCCAGCCGGAGTTGCGCGTCGAGGTGACGGTCGTGCCAGACGAGACGCGCGAGGACAAGAGCCCGAAGCTCCTGCGGCTCGAAGTCGCAGGCCCCTGCGCGGGACACGCGGCGGAACGCTACGCGCGCGCTTCGGGTGCGGACCAGCGGGAGGCCCTGCTCGTGTGTGTGGGTGAGCAGGCGCTGAAGCCGCTCGCGCTCTCCCCGCCCGAAGCGAGAGAGAGACGCCTGTTCGAGGCCGAGCCGAGCGCGATCGAGCGCGTCGAGCTGGCGTGGGGCACCGACAAACAG
>CAZYWR010000552.1:0-1989 GCA_964651185.1 uncultured Polyangiales bacterium | reverse complement strand
GCGAGACGGATCTTGGTTTCCGGTCGTGCTCGTGCCCGCGCCGGTGTTCTGTTCTTGGTCACGGCGCACGCGCAGCTGCACGTGCACGTCGTTCACGCCGAGCGCCTCGTCGGCGATCGCCTCGGCCAGGAACTTCTCGTGGCGGCTGCGCACGGTGCCGCTCAACGTGACTTCGGCGTTCTGCACCTTCACTTCGATGTCGCTCGGGTCGAGCTCGTCGGCCTGGGCCAGGCGCTCGCTCACGTCTTCGCGGATGCGCTCGTCAGACCGCTTGTACCCCTTCGGCCCGCGGAACGCGCGCTTGACGCGCGTGGCGAACTGATGGCCCGCGTGGCGGACCTGGTCGGTCCAGCCTTCCTCGCGACCGCGCGACTCGCGCTGCCTGTCGTACGGCTCGTATTGGTCGCGAGCTCCGTAGTTGCTCTGCTGTCGGCTGTAGTCGGGACGATCGTAGTGGTAGCCGCCGAACTGGCTGGTCGGATGCCACTGCTGCGAGCGCTCCCCGCCCGCGGTCTGCGCGTAATCGCCCTGTTGGCTGTAGCTCTGACGGTTCCAATCCTGCGCATATCCCCCGTGTTGAGGCTGCGCATAGGGCCCGGTCTGCTGTCCGTAAGGGTTGCGGTTCCAATCTCGAGAGCCGCGCTGCGGCTCTCGGCGATCGTCATTCCAGTATGGCGATGACCCGCCGTAGCGGTGCTCGCCCGGGCGTCCGGCTCGATAGTCGGGCTCGTAGCGACGAAAGTCCGGCTCATAGCGAAAGTCCGGCTCATAGCCGCGAAAGTCCGGATCGTAGCGGCCGCCTCGATAGTTCTCCCGCCCTTCGGATCGGAAATCATCGCTGCGCCGGTCCCAATCACGTGAGCCGCGGTTGCTCTGATCGCGCCAGCTCTGATCGTCGCGACCCTCGTAGCGGTCGTACTGCGGGTCTTCGTGCTCTCGTCTCGGCATGGCCTTGTCTCCCATCGTATTTGCAAAGACGCTCCGGCGCCGCGCCGTCGAGCGAAGCGCCTGGTTCCTGCCGTGATCGCTCCTGGTTGGTTGGTTGGATAAGCGACAGAGCGGTCAGGAGGTCCCAAGACCTGCAAAGCCAGTGCCGCCCATTTTCGCGCAGATCTCAACAGGGCAACAAACCCTGACGCGCGGCGCGCTGCCCCAACGCGGCGAAGGCCCCCGCCACGCATAGTTGCGCGATGAAACGCCGGCTGTGCCCCGATTGGAGGCGGGCCGGCGCGACGATTTGACCGATCGCACCCTTCGGCCTAGAGCCCGCGCTGTCGTACGCTTGGAGGAGTGGCCGAGCGGTCTAAGGCACCGGTTTTGAAAACCGGCGTAGCGCAAGCTACCAGGGGTTCGAATCCCTTCTCCTCCGCTACGTTTTTCTCGCTGATTTGCTGCGATTTGGCGACGGTGGCTCGGGCGTGTCGGGGGACACGACGGGACACGAGGCGCCAGCAGGTGACGCCCGAGTGGGTAACAGGTGGGTAACAGGCCACCGGCTCCGAAGCACATCGCATGTTCGCCGTCGCCTCTCCCGTCCGACGGCGCTCTCTCGTGCGAGACTCGGTGGGAGGAGAGTGCATGGAGGTGTTCGTGGTTCAGCACGTCCGCGACGTCGGCGGCGATTGCGAGGACGTGAAACTCATCGGTGTGTATGCCTCCGAGGAGGACGCCAGCCATGCGGTCGCGGCACTGACGATCCAGCCGGGCTTTCGAGACCACAAGGACGGCTTCTCAACCGACGCCTACAAGCTTGGTCGAACCCACTGGGAAGAGGGCTTCGTCACCCGCCGGGAGCAAGCGACAACCTGATGCCCCGTACGCCGGCGTGGGCGCCGGGCTTGCGGCTCTTCGTGAGAAGGGGATCAGCGACGACCAAGTCACCGACCTCGTTCGGGGCGTCCAAGCGGAATTGCCATCTCAGCTCTGCTACTTGCTGGAGGACCCTGCCATCGCAGACCCAGAAGCGCAGGACGTGGCATGCCTGCCTCG
>CAZYWR010000551.1:0-3518 GCA_964651185.1 uncultured Polyangiales bacterium | reverse complement strand
ATGCCGAAGAGACGCGGCGCGAGCGCGTGTATCTCACCGAGCTCGCGCTGCTGCTCGAAGGGACACGGCGCCTCATCGCATACAGCGAAGCCCATGGGAGCGAGCCGGCCGATCCGGAGCTAGCGCGCTTCGCCTATCCGCTCGCCGAGCGCTACGTCGAAATGGCGGGGCGGATGTTGCCTTCGCCCAAGCTGTCCGTGGTCCACCCGCATCTGTTGCTGGTGGTGGAGAATCTGGAGCGCGCGGTCGACGCGGCCGCCGCAGCCGAACCCGTCTCGTTTCAACGGCGCATGCGCATTGCGCGCGAGGAGCTCGCGAACCTGGAGGCCGTGCTGAAGCAGCTGAAGCTGCGCCTACCGGAGTTGCCGCGCTGATGCGTTCGCCGTTCATCGCCGTGAGTTTGCTCTGCGCGCTCAGCGTGTCGCGCGCTCTCGCACAAGAAGCGACCGCGCCGGACACCGCTTCGGAGGCGAGCGCCGCGAGTGAGCCCGAGAAGCCGCGCCACCGCCGCCACTCGCACCGCTCGAAGTCCATCGAGGAGTCCGCGGCAGACGAAGGAGCCGCGCTCGGGCGTAAGCCGGAGCGTGCGTCGGATGCGAACGGCACGCGCCTCCAAGAGCGTTCGTCTGAGGAAGCCGCGAGCGGCACGCGCGAGCGCGCGTCGGACGAGGAAACCGGCCTTCGTGCTCGCGGGAGCGCATCCGAGGAGGAGACCGGCGCTCGCACTCGCGAGCGCGCTCCGGAGGAGCCGACGAGCGGTCGAAAGCACGCGCGCGCGGCGGCGGACGAGCCGCGCGGTCGACTGCGTGCGCGTGGTGCGGCGTCGGAAGACGGGTCGAGCGGCCCGATGCATGGGCACGAGCGCGCGGGAGCCGACGAGCCGAGCGCTTCGGCGCGCGGGCGCAGTCCGCACCCTACGCGCAAGAAGAGCGCTTACGATGTGCTCAAGGAGGGTTGGCACCAACCTGCGCCTGAGCACATGTGCGCTGAGTTCCGCAAGGCGGCGGTGCCCGACCTGGTCTTCATCATCCAGGGCAAGAACACGACCTACGTGCTGCGACCCAAAAATCGGCAGGGCGGATTCGACGAGGCGCAGCTCGCCATCGCCAAGCAGGCATTCGAGTCGTGGGAGACCGGTCCCACGCCGCATCCGCGCGTGCTGGATCTGGTCTACGCGGCGACGCTCCATTTCGGAGCGCCCTATGTGACCTTGATCAGCGGAGTGCGTCGCGACCGCAGCGGTAGCCGCCATTCGCACGGCCTCGCAGCCGACGTGGTGCTCCCGGGTGTCGAGGATGAAGAGCTCGCAGCGTTCTTTCGGGCCCAGGGTTTTGTGGGCGTGGGCACCTATCCGCGCTCGGGCTTCGTGCACGTCGACACGCGCGATCAGAGCTATTTCTGGATCGATTACTCGGCACCGGGGCGGCGCGGGAAGATCACGCAAGTGCGGGCGGACGAGGCGAAGCTCGTGGATCAGGCGGCTTTGGTCCGAGGCAGCACCGGGTTCGTGAACCCGCCGCGCCTACAAAAAGCGCTCAACGCGCGCGCGGTGCGGCGGCGCGTCTACCGCCGGCGCGAGGCCACGCAGGCCAGCTCGGCGGCCGCGAGCTCCGCGCCGAACACCGAGCCCTAGCGGTGTCGTGGGCCGGGAGCAACTGAACGCGCGAGCGGCGCGAATGCCTCCGGACGTGCAGCCGGCTGCGGATTTGGTCATAGTCCGGAAAGGCCTCTTTTTACTTTTTCCTTAACGGAGATTGGCGATGACGAGCAGTTCCTTCTCGCTCTTTCTCGCAGCAGTACTCTTGTTGACTGCGTGCGGCGACGATAGCGGTTCCAAAAGTTCGAGCGACAACGACAACAGCTCAGACGACCAAACCAGCGACGACTCCGCGACTGGAGACGATGACAGCACCGTCGATGCGACGGTGCGCGACGCTGGCAAGAGCGCAGATGCCGGCAAAGGCTCGCTCGACGCCGGGCGTAAGGACGCGGGCGATAGCGGCGCGCCCTCGGACGCGGGCTTGCGGGCCGACGCCGCCCCTTTGGATGCGGGGACGCCCGATGCTTCGACCAGCGATGCTTCTACGATCGACGCGAGTGCGGTCGACGCGAGCAGCGGCGATAGCGGCAGCGGGGCCGCAGCCGAAGGCGGAACGGTGAACACGCAGCCGGGCTATATGAACCTCGCCCCGCCGCTCGGCATCGCACTCGACCCCGACAAGCCGTCGTCGGTTACCCCGCCTCCACCGAGCGGATGGAAGTGGTACGACATCGACGGCGCGATTTGCCGCGATGGTTCGCAGAACGGCATCTACGTGCGCTTCACCTCGTCCGACAAGCTGCTCATCTACCTCGAGGGCGGCGGCGCGTGCTCGAGTCCCGGGTTTTGCGACTACAACCCGGCGAACGTCAATGAGGTCATTGGCAACTCGGGGGATGTCAACGGGGCCGGCGAGACTTTGTTAACGTCGAGCTTGGACATGTCTCGGCAGCAGCCCGGCGTGGAGGGGATCTTCGACGTCAAGAACGCCGCCAATCCGTTTGCCGATTGGAACATGGTGTACATCCCGTACTGCACCGGCGACACGCACTTCGGCACCAAGACCAATGTGCAAGTACCAGGCGTGTCGAAGCCTCAGCAGTTTGTGGGTTACTTCAATATGCAGAAGTTCGTCGCGCGCATCGTCCCGACGTTCCAGGACAGCGTCAAGCGCGTCGTGCTCGCAGGTTCGAGCGCAGGCGGCTTCGGGGTGACTTTGAACTTCAGCATGTTTCAGGATGCGTTCGGAGATGTTCCGGTGGTCGCGATCGATGACTCCGGTCCGTCCTTCTCGGACAATCATTTGCCCGTATGCTTGCAGAAGCACTGGCGGGAGCTCTGGGGATTCGACGATGCGTTGCCTCCGGACTGCATGGCGTGCTTGCACAGCGATGGTGGCGGACTGATTAACCTGGCAGCGTTCCTGGCGATGAAGCACCCGAACTCCAGGATCGGGCTCGTCTCAAGTACCGAAGACGAGGTCATCCGAGCCTTCTTTTCGAGCGGTCTCCACGACTGCTCGAATTTCGAGAACGCGAGCCCTGTCAGTGCTGCTCTTGCGCCGCTACTTGGTGAGACCTTTCCGGCCGCGGACTACGCGGCCGGCTTGACTGACTTGCGCGATGCGTTCTCGAAGACGAAACGGTTCGCGACTTACTACATGGGCTCAGACAATGTGAAAGACCTTCACCAACATCTCTGGCGGCCGCGCTTCTACCAGAAGGCTGCGGGGTCATCAACGATTGCAGATTGGGTAGCTTCGTTCCTAGAGGGGGACATGCTTCAGGTGGGCCCATGAAAACGCTCTAGAGCGCCGGCCAGGCAGAGCGGCTACTTCGGTAACGGTCGCACCCCTCGCTGTTCCCATCACCGCGAGGGGGTAAGCGTTCAGCCCCCAAACTTTTCGTGCCGCAAGGGGATCGACAGGCCGATCCGATCGTGATCTAAGCCTGGAGTGGCATCGGGCGAGGCACCAGAT
>CAZYWR010000550.1:0-3329 GCA_964651185.1 uncultured Polyangiales bacterium | reverse complement strand
GCCCGCCACGTCGGCGCGCAGGTCGTAACGCGGCTCGCTGCCGCCGAGCTGCTTCGCCTCGAGGAAGCTTCCGAGGAGGTCGGCGTGGCCGACGCCGAGCGCGAGCCGGGGAAGCTCGCCGGGGCGCTCCGCGCGCGCGCTGGCGAGGGTGGTCTCGACCTTGCGCGCGCCGTCTACGTCGACGAAGCGCAAGCTGCCGCGTCCCTGCTCCCACAGCGCGCTCGCGCCCGGCAGCACGCTCCAAGGGATGTAGGCTTCGATCACGTAGCCCGCGCCCTCTGCGCGCGGGCCCTCGACGACCTGGACGCGCGGCTCGGCCCGCGCCGTGGCCCCGAGCTTGAGCCGCGCGTGCGCCTTGCTGCGCCCCGCCTCCCCCGGAACCAGCCAGACTTCGCTCGCTTGCCAGCCGCCGCCCTGGGGCAATGCCAAGGTCAACACCAGCGCGTCGCCCGGATCGCCGGTGACGAGCTGTTCATCGCGCACCTCCGCGCCCAGGTAGAGACCGCCGTCGGCGCTCGCGAGCGCGTAGCGCAGGCTCGCGTCGTCGCCGCTGCCGAGCTCGGCGAAGTGGGCGCCGCGCCACTCGCGCAGCGCCCCGTCCACGCGCATGCGCTCCTCGCTCGCGTCGACGCGCAGCGGCTCCGCCTCGGCGCTACGCGCCGCGAACCAAAGCGCGCAACCCAGCACCGGCAACGCGATGCGCGCGCGCGCGAACCGCGTCTTCGTGCGCTCGATCCCCATGCGCTCAAGGATAGATCAGGCGGGCGCGCGGACGGGCAGCACCTTGCGCAGCTTCGCGCCCGGGAGCGCGAGCTGACCACATGCTGCCGCGATGTCGGCGCCCTTGCGCCGGCGCACGAAGGTGGCGATGCCGTGCTCCAAGAGCAGCGCCTGAAAGCGGTCGGTAGTGTCCCAAGACGCAGGACCGAGCGCGCTCGCAGCGATCGGGTTCATCGGGATCAGGTTGACCTTCACCTTCAGGCCGCGCAGCAGGCGCACCAGCTTCCTGGCGTCGTCGAGATGATCGTTCTGACCCGCGACCAGCGTGTACTCGATGGTGATGCGCCGCCGCTTCGGCAGCGGGTAGCGCCGGAGCGCGGCCAAGAGCTCGTCCAGCGGATACTTGCGGTTGATCGGCATCAACGCCGAACGGCGCGCGTCGTCGACCTGATGCAACGACACCGCGAGCTGCACTTGTCCGGCGAACTCGCGCCCCAGGCGATCGATCTGCGGCACGAGGCCGCTCGTCGAGAGCGTCACCTTGCGGCGCGACAGATTGAGCCCCTCGGGGTGCGTGATCAACACGAGGGCGCGGGCCACTGCGTCGTAGTTGGCGAGCGGCTCGCCCATGCCCATCAACACGATGTTGCGCAGGCGTTCGTGCTCGCCCAAGCGGCGCCGCCCAATCAACACCTGCGCCACGATCTCGCCGGCCGTCAAGTTGCGCTTCAAGCCGGCCTGACCGGAGGCGCAGAACACGCAGCCCATGGCGCAGCCGACCTGGGTCGAGATGCACTCGGTGAACAGCGCGAGCTCGGCCCCGATTGCGCCGTCATCGTTGGGCTCGTCGTCCTCGGCCGCGTCAGGGCCGACGTCGGCCTCAGTCTGGATGCGCTGCGGGATGAGCACCGACTCGATCTGTTGCCCATCCGACAAGCGCAGCAGGAGCTTGCGGGTCGTGTCGTCGGAGAGCTGCTCCTGCACGACCTGCAAGGGCTCCCCGAGCCCTTCGGCGCGCAGCTCGGCGCGCAGCGCCTTGGGCAGGTCGCTCATCTGCTCCGGGTCGAGCACGCCGCGCTGGTGGATCCAGCGAAAGACCGCGAGCCCCCGGTAGCGCGGCTGGCCCAGGCGCACCATGACTTCCGCCCACTCCTCGGGCAGGCGCTCGAGCGGGCCGATCGGCGGCGTCAGGGGAGGCGTCAGCGGCGCGGGCTTCATCAGGCGTCTCATGGTTGGGCCCCGCCCTGCCCCGCGCAAGCCCACAGGCGCGCGCGGCTCGGCGCTTACAAGCTACGCAGGAACCGCTCGAGGATCCGGTAGCCCTCCTCGAGCAGCGGGAGGTCCGTGTACTCGTTCGGCTGGTGCGCCTGCGCGTTGAGCCCCGGTCCGAAGTTGACGGCGGGCACGCCGATCTGGTCGAAGCGCGCCACGTCGGTCCAGGCCTGCTTGCGCTCGACCGCTTTAACGCCCGCTGCGATCAGCTTCTGCACGAGCGGATGGTCGCGATGAGGACGGCCCGCGGGCGAGCGATCGATCGCGTCGACTTGAGCGCGGCCCGCGACGAGCGCGACCAGCTCGGCGAGCGCTTGCTCGGGCGCCTTGCCGGGCGCGAAGCGGTAGTTGAGGTTGAGCTCGAACTTGTCGGGCACGATGTTGCGGCTGCGCCCGCCGTGGGCGAGCGTGGGGGTGATCACCTCGCGGAAGGTCATGCCGTCGACGTCCACGTCGCGCGGCGACCGCGCGCCCAGCTCGGCCAATAAGCTCGCCGCCTTGACGATCGCGTTGTCGCCCTCCCAAGGACGCGCGCTGTGCGCGGTGCGGCCCGCGAACGTGACCGTCGCGTGCAGCGAGCCCATGCAGCCGAGCTGGAGCCGGTTGTCGCTCGGCTCGAGGCAGATGGCGAGATCGAAGCGATGGAGCTCGGGAAACGTCTCCAGCATCGGGCCGAGCACGTTTTCAGCGAACGGTCCCTCCTCGCGCTCGTAGAACACCAGCGTGAGGTCGCAGGGCAAGGCGGCGAGGTCGAGCCGCTCGACCAGCTCGATCATGAGCGCCAGGCCCGACTTCATGTCGGCGGCGCCTGCGCCGTAGAGCCGCTCGCCTTCGATGCGCGCGGGGCCGTCATGCTGGGTTCGCACCACGTCGAGGTGGCCCACGAGCGCGATGCGCGGCGCGCCGGGGCGGGTGTGCGCGCGCACGATCAGGCTGTCGCGAAAGCGCGTGATCGCGCCCGGCCCGAGGGTTCGCCCGAGCCGAGCGGCGATGTGATCGCAGAGCGCCCGCTCTTCGCCGATCGGGCTCGGGATACGCGTAATCTCGAGCAAGGTCTGGGCGAGCGCGGCGGCCAGCGGGGCAGGTTCCGACATCGCGCGCTGACATAACACGCGGGTTTGCGGGGCGCCCGAATGCCCGCCGGCGCTGGCGCGCCTGCCAGGCGCGGTCAGTGCACTCGTCGCAATGCCTTTCACTTTAGAGCGACGGCACCCGCCCCCAGCGGTGCCTCGAGCCTACGAAGCGCCGTCGCGCCGTAGACGGGAGCGTTGTCGGCGACGGCATGGACACTAATCGCTGCCCGACCAGAGCAGCCGGCCTTCGGGCGCGAGGCGCGC
>CAZYWR010000549.1:0-1722 GCA_964651185.1 uncultured Polyangiales bacterium | reverse complement strand
AGGGCGCGACCTTCGGCTACGCCGCGGGCACGTTGGCTGGCGCACTGGCGATGCTCCCGGGTGGGCTCGGAGTGGCCGAAGTGGGGATGGCGGGCCTGTTTCGCGCCGCTTGCCCGACGCTCTCGATCGCCACCGCCACCGCCGCCACCATCTTGGTGCGCCTGTCCACGCTGTGGTTCGGCGTGGTGCTCGGCGGGATTGCGCTCCTGGTATTGCGCGCCACACACGTGAAGCGCGCGCTGTCAGCGAACTCCTGACGCAGCATCCGGATCGCGTCCCGTCGGCGCGCGTTGCGCCCACGATGCTGGGTTGTGCGCGCGCGCGGCACCTCCTCGCGCACAGGCCCACGAAAATCGCGCGCGCGCCGCGCCCGGCGTTGTGGGTGCGCGCGGGCGGCCGGCATGATCTCGGATATGACCGTCACGAAGGCGAGAAGTTGGCGCACTCGGGCGGCGGCGTGGGCGCTCGCGTCGCTCGCGCTCGGCGCGGGCACGCACGCGGCGCGCGCGGACGCAAACGGCGGCATCGCCGCGGCGATCGGGCTGACCGCGGCCGACGGCAGCGTGCGCACGCAAGCAGGGGTACGCCTGTCGATCTCGGGCGTACCGGGCGCACCCGATCGCGTCTTGGCGATGAGCGGGCCGGTGCAGGCGCGCATGCCCGCGATCCGCGAGTGCTTCGCGGCCGCGCTGCAGCGCTCGCCGACCACGGAGGGGCGCGCGGAGTTCGAGCTCGAAGCGAGCGGGCGCGGCGCCGCCAAGGTGCACGTCACCGCCGATGAGACCGGCGATGCGGTGCTCGTGTCGTGCATGAGGAGCTCGCTCGCGCGCGCTCCGCTCGAGCGCGTCCCGCGCGGTTCGCGCGCGCTGGTGGGCCTTTACCTGAGCAATCCCTTGGCCGCGCTGCGCAAGCGCCAGGCGCAGACGGCCCAAGCGGCAGCCGACGTGCAGATGCTCTCCGGCGGCCGCGCCCAGAGCGAAGGCGGCACGCAGGCGGGCGAGGTGAAGTTCCGCGTCGTCGGCTCAGCCTATGCCGCGGGCACGATCGCCGTGCTGTCGCGCGACGTCTCCACCCAGCTCGCCGGTTTGCTCGACTGCCGGCGCAAGGCCTCCCGCCACGGCCACGATGCCTACGGCAGCCTCGAGATCGAGCTCATGCTGCGCGACGGCGAGCTCGCCCACGGCGCGCCGCGCGGGACCTTGAAGCAGGGCGCCCCGCAGTGCGTCGCGCGCTGGCTCGACCGCCTCGACACCGCGCGCCTCGGCGACGCGGACCTCGACCTCGCGATCAGCTTCTCGCAGTGAGCTTCAGCTTCGCGCCGGCGAGCGCGAGCACGTGGGCGAACTCGCGCGCCCCCACCGGCTGCACGCTCAAGCGCACGCCGCGCCGGATCACCAACATCTCGGCGCAGGCCGGATCCTGCTTGAGCTCGTCGAGCGTCACCAGCCGCGCGAACTTCTCGACGAACGCCACGTCCACGCGGTCCCAGCGCGGCGCGCCCGGAGGGCTCTTCGGATCGTAGTATTCACTCTCGCGATCGAACTGGGTCGGATCCGGGTACGCCTCTTTGTGGATGCGCATGACGCCGGCGACGCCGGGAGGC
This sequence comes from uncultured Polyangiales bacterium, assembly GCA_964651185.1. GTDB lineage: Bacteria > Myxococcota_A > Polyangia > Polyangiales > DASUME01 > DASUME01. Next base: position 119 of record CAZYWR010000549.1, on the reverse strand, counting down.
GACACGCTCGAGTGGTAGAAGAGCGCGAGCTCGCCGCGCTTCATCGCGCGCATGAAGTTGCGCGCCTGGAAGTTGCGCACGCCCTCCCAAGTACCGATGCGCTCCCGCGCGAGCTGGTC
>CAZYWR010000548.1:0-8912 GCA_964651185.1 uncultured Polyangiales bacterium | reverse complement strand
ACCGCGCGGCTCTACACCGACCTCGGCTTGATGACGACGGATCCCGAGCTCGGCGAAGACGTCTCGGAGCTGTTTAACTCGCTCTCCGGCTTCTCCAAACAGACGCGCTACCGCAAGCTCGCGGTCGCTCCCACGGGCTTGGTCGAGGCCATCTTGGCGCACATCGAGCACGAGACCCACGTGGCGCGCCAGGGCCGGCCGGCGCGCATCTTCGCCAAGATGAACTCGCTGGTCGACGGGGGTGTCTGCCGCGCGCTGTACCGCGCGTCGATGGCGGGCGTGAAGATCGACCTGGTGGTGCGCGGCATATGCTGCCTGCGGCCGGGGCTCCCGCAGATCTCCGAGAATATCCGCGTACGCTCGATCGTGGGGCGCTTCCTCGAGCACCCGCGCGTGTTCGTGTTCGGCGCGCCGGGCCGCGAGCACTTCTTCCTCTCGTCTGCAGACTGGATGCCGCGCAATTTCTACGATCGCGTGGAGGTGTTGTTCCCCATCGAAGCGGAGAAGCTACGCGAGCAGATCCGGCGCGAGGTGATCGAGCCCGCGCTCCGTTCCGACGTGCGCGCGTACGAGCTCCAGCCCGACGGCAGCTACGTGCGCGTCCCCGAGGACGGAGACGGCGCGTGTGCGCAGACCTGGGTGCTCGAGCACGTCGCCAACGACCCGGCCCGCCGCGCCCGCGCCCTCACGCCCAGCGTGCGCGCGCCGTCTTGAGCCGCGGGCGCGTGCGCGCATCAGGGCTGAGCGCTGGAGCCCACGCGAATGCGCCCCTCGAAGCCGTTCGCGACGGGGGCGCCGAGCGCCTCGATGTAGCGCGTGAGCGCGTCCAGATCGACGGGGCCTTCCTTGCGCTGCTTGCCCCGCGCGAACACGCCAAAGCCGCCGCCGCCGCTCGCTAGAAAGCTGTTCACGGCGACGCGGTAGCTCGCGTGCGGGTCGAGCGCGCGCCCGCCCACGCTGGCCGAGATCACGCGCGCACCCGCGGGCCGCTGCGGGTCCCATACGTACGAGAGCCCTGAGACCTGCAGGACCCGCGCAGGCGTGTGCACCCATTGCTGCTCGAGCGCGCTCAGCACCTGCGCACCAGTCAGGTCCATGCCTACGACCACGTTGCCGAACGGGTGGATCGCGAAGAGCTCGCCCCAGGTAATGGGACCGGCGTCGAGCCCGGCGCGGATCCCGCCCTGATTCATGAAGCCGATCTCCGCCCCGAGCGCCTTCCGGTGCGCGTCTGCAATCAAGTCTCCGAGCGCCGACTCGCCCGCCTCGTTCGGCGTCTCACTCAGCTTCACCTGCGCCGTACCGACCACGCGCACGAGCCGCGGGCCGACCAGCTGCTCGGCGCGGGCGACGAGCTCGCTCACGTCTGCCGCGGGCGTTAAGCCTGGGCCTGCGTCGGCGTAGGTCGGGATGACTTGCGCGCTCTTCTTCACGACGTCACCGCTCTGTCGATCGATCTCGAGCTCCACCGAGGAATAGGCCATTCCCGCCGAGAGCGCTTGCACGACGAGGATCTCGCGACCGTGCGCGCTGCGCATCAGCGCATTCGTGAAGGCGTGCGCATGACCTGAGATCACCACGTCGACAGCGTCATCGAGGCGCGCCACGATCTCGGCGATCGCGCCGCTCGGTCCCTGCGCGTCCGGGCGCGTCGGTCCTTCGTACGGGACCTGTTCTCCGCCCTGATGGATGGTCACCACGATCGCCTCGACCCCCGCGCGCCGCACCTTGGCGACAGCGCGCTGAATCGCCTGCGCCTCGTTCAAGAAGCGCACGCCGCGCACGCCGTCGGCCACCACCATGCTGGGCGTCGCCTCGAGCACCGCGCCGATGACGGCGAGCCGCACGCCGCCGGCCTCTTTGATGACGTAGGGCGGCAGGATGGTCGCGCCGCTGCGCGCGTCGACCACGTTCGCGGACACGTACGGAAAGTGCGCGCCGCGATAGGGATGCTCGAGAAACGGACCGCGCGGCGAAGCGCCGCCGCGCACCAAGCGTAAGAGCTCCGCCACGCCCTCGTCGAACTCGTGGTTGCCGGGCGTCCCGACCACGTCGCAACGCGGATGCATACGTCGCGTCGGCGTACAGAACTCGTTGGCGAGTAGGTTCAGGAATTGGATCGCCGGTTCGTCCTGCAAGAGCGCCGACGTGGGCGGCGACGCGCCCACCCAATCGCCGGCATGTACGATCAAGGTCGCGCCTGGAAAGCGCGCGGTTTGCTCGCGCAGATACGACGCGAGCACGGGTGCGCTGCCGACCGGCCGGCCCGCGATGGACTTGCCGGGTCCGAGCTGCCCGTGAAAGTCGTTGAGCCCGAGCAGCTGCACTCTCGCGTTCGCTTGTTGCGCGGGCGTTGCGCGCGCGTCGTCCGCAGCCGCGCGCGCTCCGAGCAAGGTCCATGCAACGGCTATCGCGTGCGCAGTTCCCGATCTCCGCATGCGCAGCAAGCCTCCGCCCAAGAGCGCGCTCGCACACGTCCGATCACGCGCCGCGTCTGCGTCCACCATGCTCTTTCGTAGGCCGGCCGACCCAGCCGGGCAAACACGCATCACGCCTGCGGCCGTGACCTGATACGCGCGGGAGCGCCGGCCTTGACCTGCGCTCGATCGTCGCCTACTTCTGCACGAAGTTCGGGTCGAAGGCGCCGCTCGGTGCCTTCGGCAGGGGGCTGAAGGCCCTCAACAGGGAAGTCGGTCGAAAGCCGACGCGGACCCGCCACGGTAGGCGGCCCAACGCTCCGTCACGAAGCCACTGGTCTCAAGACTGGGAAGGCGATGGAGACATGGTCGCGAGCCCGGAGACCTGCCCGATCGAAACACCCGCGTGCCTCGGGTCATGGGCAGTCGGGCCGGCTCCTCGTGGTCGGGAACCGCGCAACGACGTGCTCATCACCGAGCGGAAAGTCCGCTCCCGTGTCGTCGCAGCGCCCCCCGCCAAGCTCGTGCTTCTTCAGACCCCTACTGTCGGCACTCGTCGCGCCGTTCCTGGGCGGCGCATGCGCCGACGCGCGCGAGCACGCTGCGAGCGTCGATCGCGAAGCCTTGATGGATCCCGAGACATGCCGCCCGTGCCACGCGCAACACTACGACGAATGGGCGACGAGCATGCACGCTTACGCGGCGGACGATCCGGTGTTCATCGCCATGAACAAGCGCGGCCAGCGTGAAGCGGGCATCGGCACCTTTTGCCTCAACTGTCACGCGCCGCTCGCCGTGCGCACCGGCGCGACCAGCGACAGCCTGAATCTCGATGCGCTCCCTCAGAAGCTGAAGGGCGTCACCTGTTATTTTTGCCACTCGGTCGAAGCCGTGCAGGGTACGCACGATAACCCGCTCGCGCTGGCGAGCGACGGCCGGCTGCGCGGGCCGCTCGACGACGCCGTCGAAAACCGCGTGCACGCGTCGGTCTACGCCGAGCTGCTCGATCGCGACAAACTGGCCTCGGCGTCGCTCTGCGGCAGCTGCCACGATATCGTCAACGCGCGCGGCACGCACATCGAACGCACTTACGCCGAATGGCAAGCCTCCGTGTTTTCGCAGGCGCGCGTCGGCACCACCTGCGGGCAGTGCCACATGGACCAGAGCAAGACGCTCGAGCCGATCGCGCAGGCGCCCGGCGCCCGGCCACGGCGCAGGCATAGCCATGCCTTCCCGGGCGTCGACGCGCCGCTCACGGGCGAACTTGCGGACGCGACCGTCAGCGCGATGCAGTCCTTTCTCGACACCAGTCTGCAGAGCGCGCTGTGCGTGCGCGGCGTCGCTGGCAATGCCCAGATTCAGGTCGTCTTGGACAACGTCGCGGCAGGCCATAGCTGGCCGAGCGGCGCCTCGCAGGATCGACGTGCATGGGTAGAGGTCGTGGCGTATGCGGCCGGCGCAGTGATCTACCAGAGCGGCGTCGTGCCGGCCGGCGCGAGCGTCACGGACGAAAGCGATCCCGACCTCTGGCTCCTGCGCGATTGCTTGTTCGACGAACAAGGCGGCGCCACGCACGATTTCTGGCAGGCCAGCTCTTATGAATCGAGTCTGCTGTCAGGGCAGCAGACCTTTGACGCGAGCGATCCGCGCTTCTACCAGACTCACATCTTCCAAAATTACCCCACGCAGGGGAGCTTGCCCGCGCTGCCCGATCGCGTGACCGCGCGCGTCTACCTGCAGCCGATCGGCCTGGACGTCTTCGACGAGCTCGTCGCGAGCGGCGACCTCGCGGACGCGAACGGCGTGACGACCGCGCAGCTGCGCGAACGGCTGCGTCCGTGGACCGTGGGACAGCCCGTCGAATGGACTGCAGACGCGGCCACCGAACGCTTCGTCGACGGCAACGTGCCCGTGGCGTGCGTGAGCCGGACCAACCTGCTCGCGAGCACGGACAAGGTCGCGCGAGCGCCGCGCATGCGCTGTTCGCCTTGATGATCCGCGTGCCAGGCGCTGGATGAGAGCTCGATTCTCGAACTCTCATCGAAGCGTATTCATCGATCGGATCTCCGGCGCGAGCGCCAACCATCCATGAACGGCCGCGAACATTCCTATTCGCGGACGCTGCTTTACCCTTCGACGCAGAAGAAGAACCCGGCGCGGTCGAGCGGCACCGCGTTCGAAGCGCTCGCGGCGCTCGGCGCGCCGTCCGCATAGGCCTGGAGCTCGACCCGCCAGACGCCGCCCATGAACAGGTAGACCGGGGTCACAGTGAACGAAGCGCTCGCCGGGTCGAGCGTGATTTGCGGCTTCACCGGCGTTCCATGACCGTGGTCCGGCATCTTCAAATCGATGCCTAGCTGCGCGCTGGCGGGCGCGCCCTGGGCATCTCGGATCTGCACATGAAAGGTGTTGTTACCCTTGGCCGGCGGCGCCGGGTCGCTGTCCAACAACCGGAACGAAAGCAGGCCGAGGTCGCCCATGCGATCGAGGTTGGGCACGTAATTGTCGACCCGCGGATCGAAGCGGCACGAAACCGTTTCGTCATCATCGCTGGATTTGTCTTCACTGTTGCAGCTGGCGCCCGACAAACTGAGCGTCAGCAACAGAGCGGAAGGACGGCTCAAGAAAGCGTTCGGCGACACGCGCGGAGCTTAGTGCGCAGTCGCGCGCATCGCCATGCCCCACTCGCCGCCACGCGCGCGGCCGCTCGCTCGCGCGTGAGAGCGGCGGCGCCGCTTCCGCAACCATACGGCGGCGCATGCGGCCCACGTCAGCGTCGCGCGCGGGCTCGCCTCGTGCGCGACGCAGCAGCCCTTACTCCTCGCGGCCGCCGAACCGCCGTCGGCGGTACCGCCAGCTCCGTTCGCGCCGAGTTGGGCCGGAGCGACCGCCTTGGGGTCTGCCCCGATGGTGGCGGCGATGCCGCTCCAGCGCGGCGTACACTCGACCGCGGTCGGCGTCGCCGCCGCACAGCGCGCGGGCGTCAGATGGGTCACGTGCCACAGCGGCTCGAATGATTGGCCCGCGTCCTGCGAAAGTCCCAGCGTCCAACCGTCGCGCGTCTCCTCGGCGCACGCGTAGAGCCCGCGCGGCGTCCACTTGAGGCAGCGCACGCCGCGCACGTTCGCGCCCACCGCGTGGAACGCAAAGTCGCGCGTGCTCGCCAAGAAAATGCCTGCGTCGGGACCGCCCACGGCCAGCTGAGAGCCGTCCGGGGAGAGCGCGAACCCCAGCATGTCGGCGTCGAGCGAGAAGACCTCGCGCCAGGTCTGCGCCCCGTCGTTGCTGACGAGCAGGCGATCGGAAGGCGTGTCGTCAACGCGGGCGTAGAGCGTGTCCGCGTCGCCGGGATCGATCGCGCCGATGTACGCCTGCCGCGCCTTGTATGGATGCACGGAAAAGCGCCGCCAGGTCTGCGCTCGATCGTCGGACACCAACGCAATCGCCGATTGGTCTTGGCTCAGGCCCGTGAGGTAAATGCGATCTGGCATGGCCGCCGAGGCTTCGATCGTGCTCGGGGAGAAACCCGCTTCCGATACGCTACCCAAGACGAGAGGCGTCGTGCCTTCTCCATCCGTGGAGAACACCGTTACCTTGCGGTCCTCGTCTGCGCCCAGATTCACCACCAGAACCCGCGCCGCGTCTTGGGGATCGAGCGTCACGTCGATCGGATAATCGACCCGCAGGTTCGCCGGCGTGGTGCTGAAGGTGCAACCATCGTCCAGGGTCACGCGTAGCGCGCTGTAGAATGCGACCAAGATGCCGCCGCCCGCGAGCGCTGCGAGCACCGGGTCGCCGCTGTAGCCCATGGCCTCCTCGCATATCCACGACCAATGCGCGCCCGCGTCACGACTCACGAGCAACCCGTAGGTGGCGCGCAACGCGAGGTGGCTTTCGTCCGCAGGATCGACGAGCAGCTGATCGGCCACTGGAAAGCGACCATTCGCGCGCGCCGTCCCGCTCGACGACAAGATCGCGAGCGACAGCCAGAGCGCGCCTCCACCCGAGCGCGCTCTCGGCGCGCGCAGCGTGGCGCGAATGCAGCGCGCATCAACCCGGCCGGTACGGCGACGGCTCATGACTCAGTGGTCGTCCCCCTATCACGGTGCTCGGCGCCGGGCACGCTCCTGCGGTCGCGCCGGCCATGGCGACCATGTCCCTGACATCTCCGTTCGTGCGACGCAACAGCTCATGTGAGCCAATGACCGGCTTGACTCGCGATGTCGGCCAGAGTACCGAACAACCGAACTCACATGAACTGACGTCGCCTGGGTGCCGCGAGGCATAACAGGGAAGCCGGTGAGAGTCCGGCGCGGTCCCGCCACTGTAAGTGGGGCGCTGTTCCCGAACGAACCACTCGACCCGTGTCGGGGAAGGACGGGAGCAGCATCAGGACGGTCCTACGTACCTGAACTCCATGAGCCAGGAGACCTACCCAAGCGACAAGGCGTTGCCTCCGCGGGATACGGAGTAGCCGTCGAAGCCTGAACAGGGCTCGCGACCTCTTGTCTCCTGCATGAGAAAGGGGTTGCACGATGTCTCATCTCCACGGCGTCCCGCGCGCGACGGGCGTTCTTGTTCGACTTCGACAGACGATGAAGCGCCCGCCGCACAGCGCGCCATGCGCAACGGCCGCCGCGCTCTTGGTGCTGGCTTGCGGCCCAGGCGGAGGGGGCGACCCGGGCAGCGGCTCGGGAAAGCCCGGCGTTCACATGGCCGAGCTGAGCCTAGACCTCACGAAAGTCTACCTGAGCTCTCCAGACAAAAAGAGCGTCTCGGTCGTGGACGCGCGCAGCCTCGGCGCGGACACGTCCGACGATGGGTTACGGCAGCGCGCGTACGTCGTCTGCAAAGATTCCGACACGGTCGCGGTGATCGATCTACGCACGCTCGAGATGGTCCAGCATACGGATTATGACGTCCTGCGTCGCATCCAAGTGGGGAAAGAGCCGACCCACATGACCGTCACCCACGACGGCAGCATGGTCGTCGTGATGAACGAACAGGAAGGCACGGGCGCCGTGTCGTTCCTCGACACCGCCCACGACGTCGAGATCAAGCGCCTCGGCGGCTTTTACACGCCGCATTTCATGCGCTTCTCACGCGACGGGCACTATGGATACGTGGCCAACATCGGCGCGCACCATCTGACGCGCGTGGATCTGAGCACGCTGGAGATCGACGGCCATATCCCGCTCGACGGCTTCGACGGACCGCCCAACCAAACGCTGGCGCCCGACGAGGGTGGGTTCGGCGACGCGCAGGTGGATCACAACGGCATCCTGTTCAGCGCGCACCACGAGACGGGTCGGGTCATCGTGTACGACACCGGTTCCAACCAAAAGCAGGTCGAGCTCCAGGTCGGATCAAAGCCGTGGATCGCCTACGCGGAGCACCCGTTCATCAACATCGCGCGCCGCCACTTGGTCACGAACTTCGGAGATAAATCGGTCTCGGTGATCAACGCCGCTGCGGCGATTCCCGCGGTGATCGGGACGCTCCCCGGCGATGAACAAGCGTACGGCGTCAACTACTCGTCGCTCACTCCCGACACGGCGTTCGTGATGAATCGCGTGCGAGAAGACGTGGCCGTGGTCAACACGTCTACGATGGCGATCGAGAAGCGCATCCCGGTCGGCGGCAACACCGAAACCGCCGCCACGACCGCGGACGGCAAGTGGATCATCGCGGCCGTCAGCAGCGCCAATCGCGTGGTCGTCATCGACGCCGCGACCAGCGAGATCGTGAAGACCTACGACGACGTGGGCAGCTATCCCTGGAGCGTCACGGTCCCGGGCGGCCAGAACTATTGCCACTAGGAGATGCAGAACGGACGAGCCGCCGAGCGCACGAGCTGATACGAGAAAGGTAAGCCATGAGCCATCACGTAAGGAGCCGCAGTCTGCGCCAGCCAGCATTGCACTTGGCCTTCGCGTTGTTCGCATCCTGGTGTGCACCCGGACTCGCGTTCGCGCACCACGGGATGGGCGGCAAGTTACCATCCACCTTCTTCCAGGGCTTCGCATCGGGTCTCGCACATCCCATGATCGGGCTCGACCACCTGGCCGCAGTGCTCCTGGTCGGAGCGTTCTGCGGCGCCTTGCGACGCGGGCTCGCGCCCGTGATCGCCTTCGTGAGTGCCACGTTGCTCGGCTGTATGGTGCATGGAATGCAGTACGACCTGCCGCGCTCCGAGACGTGGTTGGCGCTATCGGTCATCGCGCTCGGCGTGGTCGCGTGCTCGGCGCTTCGGCCGCGACGCGCGCCGACGCTCTTGTTGTTTGCCGCTTGCGGCGCGCTTCACGGGTACGCGTACGGAGAATCGATCGTCGGCGCCGAGCCCACGCCGCTCGCCGCCTATCTCCTCGGCTTCTCGTTGGTCCAGTTCGCGCTCGCGAGCGCGGCGATGTGGCTCACGCAGCGGCTGAGCGCCAGCGCACCGGCCAACCAGCTCAGGCTCGTGAGGGTGCTCGGGGCTGCGAGCATCTTGGCGGG
>CAZYWR010000547.1:0-8763 GCA_964651185.1 uncultured Polyangiales bacterium | reverse complement strand
TCGAGCAGCTCGCCCACTTCCTCGTCGCTGCGCCCAGCGCCGCGCGCCACGCGCGTGGCGCGGCTCGGCTCGCGCTTGAACAGCTCGGTCTCCACGCGCTCGCGCTTCGTCATCGAGCTGACGATGGCTTCGGCCTTCACCAGCTCCGCGTCATCGAGGTTGAGCCCTTCGGGCATGCCGTCGGCGAAGAACGGCAGCTTCTCGAAGATATCCTTGAGCGGACCGAGCTGCTTGATCATGCGGATCTGCTCGAGGAAGTCGCCCAGGCTGAAGCGCCCCTGCAGCATCTTCGTGGCGTCGGCTTGCGCCTTCTCCTCGTCGATGACGCCCTCGAAGTCCTTCATCAGCCCGACTACGTCGCCGTAGCCGAGGATGCGGCTCGCCATGCCCTCGGGCCGGAAGGGCTCGAGCTTGTCGAGCCCTTCGCCCATGCCTGCGAAGCGGATGGGCGCGCCCGTGACCTCCTTCACCGAGAGCGCGGCGCCGCCGCGCGCGTCGCCGTCGAGCTTGGTCAACACCACGCCGGTGATGCCGAGGCGATCGTGGAATGCGGCCGCGGTCTTGACTGCATCCTGGCCGACCATGGCGTCGACCACGAGCAGGATGTTCTCAGGCTGGGTCGCGGCCTTGATGCTCGCGAGCTCGGCCATCAAGGGCTCGTCGATCGCGAGTCGGCCCGCCGTGTCGAACAACACGACGTCGCACTTCTGGCGCCGCGCCTCCTCTTTGCCGCGGCGACAGATCTCGACGGGATCGCCGCCCGGGATCGCGAACACGGGCACGCCCGCGCGCTCACCCAACACCTGTAGCTGCTCGATTGCGCCTGGGCGCTGGATGTCGGCTGCGACCAAGAGCGGCTTGTGCCCTTCGTTCGCGAGCCAGCGCGCGAGCTTCGCGGTCTGCGTCGTTTTGCCGGTGCCCTGGAGGCCGACCATCAAGATGCCGGTGAGGGCAGGCGTCGAAGCGCGCGTTTCCGCGCGCGCGCTGGAACCGGGCGCGAACGTGAGCGGCTCGCCCTCGCTCGACATCATCGAGATCAGCTCGTCGTGGCAGATCTTGATGAAGCGCTCGGCCGGGCCGACGCGCACCTTGCGGCCCTGCACGACGGCGCTCGTCTGCATGACGTCGCCGACCGCCTGCTCCTTCACCTTGGCGAGGAAGCGCTTGACGACGTTGAACTCGACGTCGGCTTCGAGCAGCGACAGGCGCACGTCGCGCAGCGCCTGATCGATGTTCTCTTCCGTGAGCTCAGCCTGGCCCGAAAGGCGTTGTCTGGCGGCGCGGAAGCCCTTGGTGAGGGTCTCGAACATCGGTGGCGAGCTCCAGGCGGGGTCGGCGCGCGCGGGGTTCGCGCGCGAGCAAAAGAACGAGGCAACATCGAGGCGTGGTGCGAACGGGCCACTTCCCCTGCGGCGCGAGAGCGTCCCTGGCGCGAGTTAGCACGCCCGAGAGATCGCCCGCAACCCGTGAATTGTGCGCGCACGCCGTGGACTTGTTCGACGCGGGCACGGGCGCGCGCGAGCGAAATCATACGGATCCGGCTCGAGGTGAGAGGAGAGCATGCTAGGCCGGGGGTCGAAGCGCGCGCTTTTTCGCGCGCGAGCAGGGCTATTATGGCTGAGAGGAGTGAGCTGGCGCATTCGGGGGCGACCGCCGAGCTGCCTCCCGCGGGAGCGGAAGGCGTCATCTATCTGGTCGATATCAGTGGATACGTGTTCCGCGCGTTCTACGCGCTGCCGCCGTTGACCAACGAGAAGGGGGAGCCGACCGGGGCGCTGTACGGCGTCACCTCGATGATCCTCAAGATGGTGCGCGAACAGCGACCGCACATGTTGGCGGTGGTGATGGACGGCAAGGGCCACTCCTTCCGCAAGGCGCTCTACGAGGGCTACAAGCAAAATCGGCCCTTCGCGCCCGACGATCTCAAGGTGCAGATGGCGCGCGTGCACGAGGTGGCCGAGGCTTACGCGATCCCCTGCTACCAGCGCGATGGCATCGAGGCCGACGATCTGATCGCGAGCCTCACCCGGATCGCGCGCGCGCGTGGCCATCAGGTCGTGATCGTGAGCGCCGACAAGGATCTCCTGCAGCTCGTGGGCGAGGGCGTCTCGATGCTCGACACCATGAAGCAAAAGGTGTTCGGCCCGCGCGAGACCGTCGAAAAGCTCGGGGTGACGCCCGCACAGGTGCGCGATTACCTGGCCCTCGTCGGCGACAGCTCCGACAACATCCCAGGTGTCCCCTCGATCGGGCCGAAGACCGCGTGCGAGCTGCTCAACCAGTTCGGCAGCCTCGAGGGCATCTACGAGCACCTGCCGGAGCTCAAGAAGAAGGCCCTCAAGCAGAAGCTCGAAGAACATCGCGCGCTCGCGTATCTATCGCGCGAGCTGGTGACGCTCCAAGACGATATTGCGCTGCCGTTCGCCGAGGAGGAGCTGCGCTACGGAGGCTGGGACAAGACCAAGCTCCGCGTGTTCTTGAAAGATCTGGCCTTCACGCGTCTGCTCGACGAACTCGGGCCGGAAGGTCCCGCGGCGCTCCCGACCGCGCCCGCGGTCACGAGCGCCGCGCCGCCGATCGGCACGTTGCGCACGATCACGACGCTGGAGGAGCTCGGCGAGCTCGCACGTGCGCTCGCGCAGGCCGGCCGCTTCGTCCTCTATTCCGCGAGCGAAGGCGACGATCCGATCGCCGGCGAGCTCGTCGGGCTCGCGTTCGCGTTCGCGCGCGGTGAGGCGCTCGAAGGCGTATACGTCCCGCTCGCGCACGTGTATCTCGGCGTTCCGCCGCAGCGCACGCGGGAGGAGCTCGCCGCGGCGCTCGGCCCGGTGCTCACGAACCCGGAGCTGAAGAAGCTCACGAGCAGCAAGAAGCGCGAGACGATCGCGCTCGCGCGGCTCGGCATCGTGCTGCGCGGCGTGAGCTTCGACACCATGATCGCGAGTTATCTGCTCGATCCCGACTTGCGCGGTCATGGCGTACGCGAGCTCGCGTTGCGCCGCTACGCGCTCACACTGCCGAGCTACGCGGAGGTGGCCGGCAAGGGCAAGAACCAACGGCGCCTTTCCGAGCTCACCATCGAGGAGGTGCAACCGATCGCGGCGCCCGAGGTCATGCTGGTCGCGCCGCTCGCGGAGTTGCTCGAACGCGATGTCGGCGAGGCCAAGCTCGAGCGCGTGCTCCAGGAGGTCGAGTTGCCGCTCGCGGATGTGCTCGCCGATATGGAGCAGTGCGGGGTGCGCGTCGATCCCGTGCGCCTGGGCGAGCTCTCGCGCGAGGTGGACCAGCAGATCGCCGAATACGAGCGCAAGTGCTTCGAGCTCGCCGGCAAGGAATTCAACGTGGGTTCGCCGCGCCAGCTCGAGACCATCCTGTTCGACGAGCTCGGGTTGCCCGTGGTGGAGCGCACCAAGACGGCCCGCTCCACCAACGCTGACGTGCTCGAGGAGCTCGCGATCCTGCATCCGCTGCCCGCGGCGATCCTCGAGCACCGCCAGCTGGCGAAGCTCAAGGGAACCTATCTCGACGCGCTGCCGCGCGACATCAACCCGCGCACCGGGCGCATCCACACCAAGTTCGAGCAGGCGGTCGCGGCTACGGGCCGGCTCTCTTCGAACGATCCCAACCTGCAAAATATCCCCATTCGCACGGAGCTCGGGCGCTCCATCCGCAGCGCCTTCGTGGCGGCGGAGGGCTTCCGTATCTTCGCCGCGGACTACTCGCAGATCGAGCTGCGCGTGCTCGCGCACCTGAGCGGTGATCCGGAGCTCAGCGCCGCGTTCCGCGAAGAGGGCGCCGATGTGCACGTGCGCACGGCGCAGGCGCTGTTCGGCGGGAGCCCCGGCGACATCACGCGCGCCCAGCGCGCGGCCGCCAAGACCGTGAACTTCGCCGTCATCTACGGCCAGACGCAGTTCGCGCTGGCGCGCAATCTGCGCATCGAGCGCAGCGAGGCCGCCCGCTACATCAAGGCCTTCTTCGAGCGCTACGCGGGCGTGCGGCGCTACCTCGACCGGCTCGTCGACGAGGCGCGCACCACCGGCGCGGTGCGCACTATCCTCGGCCGCCGGCGCCTGGTGCGCGACATCCTGGCCAAGAACCACAGCGTGCGCGCCGGAGCCGAGCGCATCGCGCAAAACATGCCGGTGCAGGGGAGCGCCGCGGACATCATGAAGCTCGCCATGGTGCGCGTGCACGCGGCGCTCAAGCGCGAGGGCTTGCGCGCGCGCATGGTGCTCACGGTGCACGACGAGCTGGTGTTCGAGGCGCCCGAAAGCGAGCGTGCGCGGCTCGAGCCCATCGTGCGCGAAGCCATGGAGCACGCGATCCAACTCGACGTGCCGCTGGTCGTCGACATGGGCTGGGGCGACAACTGGGGGGACGCCCATTGACGCCGACGCGTTGAGGCGCGCATGGGGCCGGGGCTTGGCGCCGCCCCCATGCGGTCGCAGCGCGCCCGTGGGACATCCCTGCAAAAAGCGGAACGCGAGCGGTCGGTGTGCGATGGCGTTGCGAAGGAGAGGGCCGTCTCGGCGAGTCGCCGGGTTGCTGCCGTTTTGCTCCAATTCTCAGCCTCGCTCGCGCCTTGGGCGACAGCGGCCTTGCCAAACGCGACCATCGACCATGAAGCCTCCCGCCGCGCACCGCGACCCCGCAGCGTGCGCCTTAGCCTTCGGCCTCGACGCTCCAAAGCCGACGCAGCACGCGCACGGGGAGGTTGCCTTCGTCGGGCAAGAGCTGGGAGCCGCTGCCCATGCGGAAGCGGATGCCGCGCCACTCGACCGAGCGAGAGAAGATCGCGTACACCCAGACGGCTGCCATCAGCAGGTCTTTGAGCGGCACCCACAGCACGTGCGACAGCCGCATGGGTGCGCCGCGCACCGCGGCCACGATGAACGCGTCGATGGCCGTCTTGAACGCGCAGATCGCCAGGAGCCCGACCGCGATCTCGTCGCGACCATCCGACCAGAGCGCGAGTGTCCCGAGCGCTATCGGGTTGGCGAACACGTCGGCCACGAAGCTCGGCGGATGGATGACCGCGCGCATCTTGAGCCAGCGCGCGTGGCGCTTGAGCGAGCGCTCGATCCCGACGTCCACGTTCACGTTGCGGATCGGCGTGGCCGAGAGCATCACCTTCTTGCGCTGCTGGACGTAGTGGCGGCCGATCAAGAAGTCCTCGGCCAAGGAATCCTTGACGAGCTCGAGCCCGCCGAGCGCGCGCAGCTCGCTCTTGCGGAACAGCATCGACTTGCCGATCACGCACGGCACGCCGCCCACCACGAAGGCCGCACAGCACGCCGGCGCGACGTAACCGGTGAGCTGCAGGTTTTCGATCGCCGCGCCCGCGGAGCGTTCGCCGATGCCGCACACCAAACTCGAGAGCAGCGACGCGCGCTCGGCCAAGAGCTCGCTCACGATGCTGCGCGCGTAGTCGGGCGGCGCCCACACGTTGGCGTCGGTCTGAAGCACCAAGTCGTGGTTTGCAGCCGCGAGCGCGCCCTGCAGATTGCTCACCTTCGGGTTGAGGCCCCAGCTCTCGTTGCTCAGCACGAAGCGCGTCTTGACGTGCGGGTAGTCGGCCGCCACGGCGCGCGCGACCGCGAGCCCGGGATCCTCGCGATGCGCGCTCGCGAACACGATCTCGAGCGGACCCGGATAGTCCTGCTCGAAAAAGCTGCGTACGCATCGCTCGAGATGCTCCTCCAGGCCTTTGATCGGCTTGAGCAGGCTCAAGGGCGGGAGCGCGCGCGGCGCGTGCATGCGCTTGCGACGGCGCAGGTGGATGAGCGCCGCCACGATCCCCACGGCGTAAAAGCACAAGGCGAACGCCGTGCAGAAAAGCAGCAGTGCGGTGATCATGGACATGAGCAGCTCGCCAGGCCCTCCGGGGGAGAGGCGAGCGGACTATGCCACCGGGACCCGGCGCACGATCCAAGAGGCGGACAATGTTTTACATCTGCCAGCAGGTCCTGACGGCGCACGGGGGGTCTTTACGGGTGCTTGGGCCCTGATGTCGTGCGCGGAGTCCGCCAGGAGTCAATAGCAGCCGCCTGAGCAGATCGCGCGCTCGCGTGCGCAGCCCGAGCGGCAGTCGACATCGCCTTCAGGGCAGGCGCTGCGGCAGTGCGCCTCGTACGCGCTGCACGCGGCCTCGCAGCCGTTCGGCACGGGCCCCGCGTCCTCGACGACCACACCCGGCGAGCTCGTGAGCACGGCGTTCGCCGCGAGCAGAGAGGCGTCGAATCCTGCCATCTCGGGCGACCCAGCAGCCGCGCCGAGACCGGGCAAGGCGGGCAGCGGCTCCCCGCTCTGCAGCGCTTCGACGCGACGCAACGCGTAATCCACGCGATGAGCGGGCTGATGCTTCGTGTAGTGCGCGATCCAGGCCTGCCAGCACAGCTCTTTCTGTTGCGGGGCGATGCGCGCGTCGAAATCGGCGGCATAGCAGCGCTCGAAGTAGGTGTCGCCCTCGTGCATCAGCCGGTAGCTTGGGATACAGCCCTGTGCGATCGTGCAGAACAACGCGAGAATCGATGCGCGCGCCCGCGCGCGTGAGACAAACGACGAGGCGCGAGTCGAAGCGCGCGGCGCGGCGCGCGGACGAGACGGGGAAGCGCGCATGGCGGACCAGGCTAACACCTTCGAGATCGCGAGGCGAAACGCCAGCATCGGCCAGGGCATGCTCGAGCTCCCGGGGATCGGCGAGGTGCGATTGGCGTGGAGCGCGACCGGGCTTCTGCTGCTGGCGCTCCCAAGCACGCCGCCCGACGAGATCGGCGCGGCGATGGTCGACCGTGGGATCGAAGCGCCAGCGCTGACCGATGTACCGGCGCTCTACGCGGACCCGCTCCTTGCCTATGCCGCCGGCGAACCCGTCGAGCCGGCCGAGCTCCCGGTAGAGCTGATCGGCACGCCCTTCCAGGTGCGCGTGTGGAAAGCACTGCGCCAGATTCCGCGCGGGTCCGTGCGCAGCTACGCCGGCATCGCTGCCGACGTGGACTCGCCGCGAGCCGTGCGTGCCGTCGGGATGGCGAACGCCGCCAATCCGATCGCGATCGTCGTGCCCTGCCACCGCGTGGTCGAGGCTGGCCTGCGTCTCGGCGGTTACTCAGGCGGCGTGCCGATGAAGCGCCGCCTGCTCGCGCTCGAAGGCGTGAGCGTCGAAGGCGGGCGCGTGTGCCCCGGTCAGCTCGAGCTCTGGGATCGCCTGACCAACGACTGACCCGGAACAACACGAAGGGCGCGGTAGCACGAAGGGCGCGGTAGACGGAGAACTCGTCGCGGCAACTAGACGCCGAAATGGGTGCGCACGGCTTCCGAGAACAGCTCGAGATCGCTCAGCCGCTCGCGGACGACTTGCGCGAGCAGATCGACGTCGACCTCCACATAGCCGTGCACGAGCACGTTGCGAAAGCCGGCCATCTTTGCGAGCGAGCTGCCGAGCTCGGTAGCGATCAAACCCGCGCGCATCAGGGCCATGAACAGGTCCGCGTTCGTCTTGGGCTCGCCCAGCCGCTCGTCGGACACGATATGAGAAGCGACGTCCAGCGCCGCCTGAATCGCGAGCTGCAGCGAGTGCTCGGCGAAGCGCCGCTGAAGCACGTCATCCTTGAAGTGATCGGGCTTCGCCAACGCGCGCAGGTCGCGCAAGCAGCCCTCCATGAACGCGAGCTTCTTCGCGATGACTTCCGGGTCGGTCATGCGTCCGCTCGCAGACGACGATAGCGGAGCAAAAAGGGTCGGATATCGAGGTAGGACTGGCGCGCTTTCACTTCGTAGGCGATCCGCAGGTCCGGCTCGCGGTCGAGCAGCAGCGTGCCCTCCCGGAGCACCTCATGCACGAGGTCGGCAGGAGCCTTATTGAGCTCGACGAGCTCCACCGGTTTGCCGAGCGCGCCGGTGAGCTCTGCTTCGTACACGTACGGCTGTTCGTCGAGAGATGGGGCGCTCGGGGTGCGACGCCAAAACGCGATGTCGATGTCGCTGTCGGACCGCGCGCTTCCGCGCGCCTGACTGCCGAAAAGGTAAGCAGCCACATACTCTGCCGGGGCTTTCGTGAGCAGCTCACGAAGAAGCCTTTCCATTTCGCTCCGGACCACGCCGACACTATACCGCTGTCCGGCGTGCTCAGCCGAGGCGTTCGAGCGCGGCGCGTAGCTTCGTGCGTTCGGCTTCCAGCTCGGCTTTGCGCTCGCGGTCTTTGCTCACCACCTCGCGCGGCGCGCGCGCGAGAAAGTCGCCGTTCGACAGCTTGCGCTCGAGCGTCGCCAGGTCTTTCTCGACGCGCGCGAGCTCGCGTCCGTTGCGTTCGCGCTCCTTGTTGCGATCGACCAGACCTTCGAGCGGCACCACGATCAGGCCGCGTTCGGCGACCGCGGCGTGCTCGGGCAGGGCGCCGCCCGCCGGCTCGATCGTGTAGCCTGAGCTGCCCGTCACAGCCGTGATGACCTGCGTGGCGAGCGCGCCCGCAAGCTCGTGCCAGCGCGGGTCCTTCGGATCGTCCACGCGGATCTGGAACGCCGGGATGCGCACCTTCATCGGGATGTCTTGGCTCGAACGCACCTCGCGCACGCCGGCGATCGGCCGTCGATAGCTGTCTTCGAAGGCGGCCTCGGCGGCCTCGTCGCGCCGCCCCTCGCGTCCCGCGAGCGGGTAGGGCGCCACGGCGCACGCCGTCGCGTGCCCGGCCGCCTTCGGCACGCTCTGCCAGATCTCCTCGGTGATGAACGGAATCATCGGATGGAGCGCGCGCAGCGTGGTCTC
>CAZYWR010000546.1:0-5609 GCA_964651185.1 uncultured Polyangiales bacterium | reverse complement strand
CTTATTTGATCGGCTTGCGCAAGAGTGAGAACCGCTGGAACCGCGCCACGCTCGTCGAAGATCTCAATCGTCTACGGGCTGAGCGCGACGTCCCCGAGCCGCCTGGCGCTCGTCCGTAGGTGCGAGAACATCCTTCATTCGAACGACCAGGCTCGCCGCGAACTGCCACTCGCCGTCCATCTCGTCCGTAGGTGCGAGAACATTCTTCATTCGAACAACCGCAATTGCGGCGTGGGCCGGCGAAAGGTGGAGGCGACGGGCGCCGTCGCGGGTACGCTAGGGATCATGCCGAGCCGCCGGCATTGGGTCTCGAACAGCTGATCGATAATCTCCCAGCGCCGGCCGCTCCCGCGCATGCGGTTGCCGAAGCGCGGGTCGTTGAGCGCCCCTCCGCGCGCCTCTTCGATCGCGTGCTCGATGCGCTCCACGCGGCGAGGGTGCAGCGCGCCCCGGATCCGCTCGAAGAATACGTCCTTCACCTCAGCGGGCAGGCGCAGCATCGTCATGAACGCATGCGTCGCACCGGCCGCGTGAGCGCGCTCGAGCACCTCCGGGATATCGCTCTCGTTGAGCCCAGGAATGATCGGCGCGAGCGACACGCCCGTGCGCACGCCGCGCTCGCTGAGCCGGCGCAGGATCTCGAAGCGGCGGTCGATCGGGGCGGCGAACGGCTCAAGCGCCCGTCGAGTCTCTTCGTCCGCGAAGGGAATGGTGATGAAGACATGAACCGAGACCTGGCGCGCGAGCTCGCCCAACAGATCCACGTCCCGCAGCAGCACGCCTCCCTTGCTGATGAGCGCGACCGGGTTGCGAAACTCGAGGCAGGTCTCGAGGCAGCGGCGGGTCAGCCGATAGCTCGCCTCGAGCGGCTGGTAGCAGTCCGTGTTGCCGGAGATCACGACCTGCTCGCCGCGCCAGCTGCGCCGCGCGAACACGTCGTGCAGTAGCTCAGGGGCGTTCGTCTTGACCATCAACTTGCGCTCGAAGTCCGTTCCGGCGCCGAGCCCTAGGTATTGATGGCTTGGTCGCGCGTAGCAGTACGCACAGCCGTGATAGCAGCCCTGGTACGGGTTGAGGCTGTAGGTGAAAGGCAGATCGGGGCTGTCGTTTTTGCTGAGGATCGACTTCGCCTGAATCTCGAAGATCTCGAGCTCCACCGTCGGGGGTGGACCGAGCCACTCGACATGCGCTTCGTGCCAAGGGTTCGGCGGATTGGAGACGGGGCGACGCATGTGCGCAGCATGAACTGGAACTGCACGTGTGTACAGTATGCGGTGCTGATGGCGGCGACTTTGGGCATGGGCAGAAATCGTGAGACGCTTGCGTGCGCATCACGGCCAGGGCGTCGAGCGACCGCGTGGCCGCGCGTGGCCGCAGGGCGTACGGCGATGAGGAGACCTGCATGAAGCTGAGTGGGGGATTCGTCGCGCTCGCGAGTTGCGACGACAGCTTGGGCCACTGTGTCGAAAGGGACGATGCCGGTCGATGTGTGCTCTTCGACGATGTCCCCGATGCCGATGGCATAGGCCCAGACTCCGGGACGGCGAACGGCGGAGAGCAGAGTCCCGACGCTGCCGCCGATGCGAGCGTGTTCGGCAGCATCGACGGTGGCCTAGATGGCGCCGTGCCGCTGACGGCGGAGGCCTTCTGCGACCTCCAGCTCGGGAGAGCGCGTGCTTGGCTCGACTATTTCGAGAGCAAGTGCGACTGCGCGTCCCAGGAGGAGCGCGCGGATCGCGATTACTTCCTGGCGGCAGCCTTGCTTTATGACGACAGCTCGGGCGCGAACTGCATCACCGCGGTGACAGGACTCCAGCAGCGCACGACCGTGAGCTACCAAGCGCTCAGCGCGGCGAGCTGCGCGCAGCGTTTCGCGGGTCAGTTTGCCGAGCCGCCGGGCGACTGCAATGCCGGCTTCGCGCTCGATGCGTATGAAGCATTGCTCGGCCACGGGCTGCAGCAGATCGCGCAGCTACCGGAGTGTCGCGCGACTTTTCTCGGCAAGGTTGGCGTCAACGGCGCGTGCGTCGACGCTTTCGACTGCACATCGGGCCTACGCTGTCTGCCGCTGCCGGGTTCGGCTCCGGGCGACGTCAACGCGGCCCTGAGCTGTCAGTCCGCGCGCGGCGATCTCGAGCCGTGCGGCAACCGCTCGGACTGTGCCGATGGCCTCGTGTGTGCGCGCTCGGACAGCAGCGCGACCGGGTCGAACTGCATTCCCGCCAACGACCTACGGCAGCTGGGCGGGCCTTGCCGAGCGTCGCGCGACTGTGACGAAGGACTCGTCTGCAGCTGCCCCAGTGCCGACTGCAGCACTGGCGAGTGTGTGGCCGCCTCCGCTTCGGAGCCGATCTGCAAGCCGTAAGGCGCTGTTCACGTCGTGAAGCGAGCTCACATTCCGCAGGCCGCATCGGTTCCTGACGACGGAAATAAAATAGGCAGCTGGCGGGGGGGATGCCGAGCTGCCTGGCGCGCCGCGGAACCGGGGGGGAATGGCTCTTGGTGCGGCGCGCAGGCGGAGCATTAGCGAGTGCCGTGCCAGCGGGAGCAGCCACAGAAGCATTCATGATTCAGGCGCTCCGCCTGCAAGCTGTCCTGCGCAGCTGCAATCGGTTGCAACGACGCTTTGCAGGATTGCAGGCGCTACGACCTAATCTGCATGCAAGCTAACTTTTTCGGGCAGCGGTAGCGCCCAAGGCTGGTCCGGCTGAGAGAACGCGTGGTAGCGGCTCCAGGCAGAGATCACGCGGCGCACGTAATTGCGCGTCTGTTCGACCGGGATGCTTTCGACCCACTCGTCGAGCTCGATCTCTTCCGTGCGCGCGAGCCACTCGTCGATCTTGTGCGTACCGGCGTTGTAGGCGGCGATCGCCAGCGGGAACTGCCCGTGATAGCGCTGCACGAGTCCGCTCAGATAGGCTGCGCCGAGCGTGATGTTGAGATAAGGCCGCGTGACGTCCGCACGCACGACTTCGATGCCGAGCTCTTGGGCCACGCTCGTCGCGGTCTCTGGCAGGAGCTGCATCAGGCCGAGCGCATCGGCCCCCGACACGGCCTTCGCCTTGTAGTGGCTCTCGACCTGCATGTGTCCGTAGAACAGATTCGGATCGAGCCGCTGTCGTTCGCACTGCTCGCGCACGGTGCGCACGTAGGGCTGCGGCAGGAGCGCCTGCCAGATCCACGCACGGTCCGTGCTCGGCGGCCCTTCGAGCGCGCGATCAAAGAGCGGTTCAGCGGCCGCGAAGATGCGGCTCACGTCGCCGGTTTCGAGGAGCGCGGCGACGCGCCGCACGCGGTCCGCCTCCTGGCCGAGGGCGCGGGTGACGGCGTCGCCGGCTTCGGCGTAGAGGCCGAGCTTGCGATAAAACTGCACCTCCTCCGGCAAACTGCGCAGATTGGGCCGCGGAAACGCGGCGGGGGTGGCTTCGAATGCGGGTGCGGTCTCGCCGAGCGCGCTCAAACGACGCGCCGCGAGCTGTGCGTAATAGCCGAGCCGGTCTTCGTGGAGCGCGCGCTCGAACTGGGCGCGCGCTCCGTTGCGATCGTGGGCGAGCAGCGCCGCGCGACCGCGCCAATACGCTGCGCGCGCTCGCTCGAGTGGTCGGTCGACGGCGCGCGCGTACTCGTCGAGCCACTTCGCCGCCTCGCGGGCGAGGCGCTCCTGGACTGCGTGAAAAGCCAGCTCCCAGATCGCGTCGCGGCGCAGACTCGGCGCTTGTGCGCCGTACTTCGAATCGATGAAGCTCTTGAGGTCCGCGCGCGCGTGCGGCAACTTTTCGCGCGCGCTCAGCCAGGCCGCGAGGAACAGCGCGTCGGGCGTGAGCTTGCTCTTCTTGTAGCGCTTGGCGAACGCTTTGTATCCCTCGATCGCGCGCCGATCTTCGCCCGCGCGCGACTCGGCTCGCACGGAGTGAAAGGCGTCGTAGTCTTCGGTATCGCCGCGCAGCTTGGCCGCGTGCGCAAACAGCTTCGCGGCCTCGGGGTAGTGCTTGCGCGTGCGAAACAGCGCCTCTCCGCGCAGGTGCCACAAGCGCGCTTCGAGCTTCTTGTCTTTGACGGCGTGCACGGGCTTGAGCTCCTCGAATGCGAGCTCGGGCTGGCGCGCGGCCAAAAAGCCTTCCGCGCGTGTGAAGTGTTCCTCGAGGTTCAGCTCGATCGGGCTGCCGTCGCTCTCGAGGAAGGCGCGCATGTGGTCGGCCTGCGGATGGCCGGGGTACTCGACGTAGAACGTGCGAGCGAGCGGCCGCGCGCGATCGCGCTCGTTGAGCGCGATCAGGGAGCGGAGGTACAAGCTGCGGCCCTCTGCGTCTTTGGCGGAGGCCAAGAGCTCCTTCACGCGCGCGAACTGCTCCGCCGCGAACGCGCAACGCGCGGCCAAGCGTTCGCCGGCCCGGCCGCCGTTGCCGCGCCCTTGTGCCTCGAGCGTGTTGCAGCGCCCCGCGCTCGCCGCCCACCCGACACGAAGGTCGGCGAGATCGCGCACCACGGCCGCCGGCCACTCGGGTGAGGGCGGGTCGGAGGCGTCGAGCGCCTCGGCGTAGCGTCCGAGCTCCGCCAACACGCGCAGCCGCAGGTACGCGAGGTCGCCGGTGAGCGGGCCGCGTCCGAGCGCGGCGAGCGCGTCCTCGTAGCGGCCGTCGTCGAAGGCGGCGATGGCATCGAAGCGGTAGCTCGCGTCGTTCGCGCGCGCGCCGCCCGCGTGGACCCAGAGCAAGAGTACGAGCACTAGCCGCACCACGAGGGCACGGCCATCGAGCCGCGCGGTTGCGCGCACGGACAAAGCGGAGACGAGCGAGACACGCGCTGGCACTGGCGAGAACGATTGTCTATGCTGCGCCCGCCGTGCGCCACAAGCTGTTAATAGCCGTCGCGCTCGCCGGGCTCGGCGCTTGTGCGCCTCAGTTCGGTGACGGCTGCCATACCGCGACCGACTGCTCGGCGAATGGCGACCGTATATGTGATAACTCGCAGCCGGGCGGCTATTGCACGATCATGAGCTGCGAGCCCGGCGGCTGCAGCAGCGAGGGCGTGTGCGTGCGCTTCAAGCCGGACGAGCCGCGCCTCTCGAGCAGCTGGTGCATGCTCAAGTGCTCGCACAGCTGCGATCGCGACGCCTACGTGTGTCGCAGCGCCGCAGAGCTCAACGCCGCGAGCGACACCACCGGCGAAGAGATGGGAAAGCGCTTCGCCGAGGTGCTCGACTCCAACACGAATCAGAAGTTCTGCGTCGTCAAGGAGTAGCCGGTTGGGGGCGGGGGCGCTCTACTTGTTGCTCCGGCTCGCGCGCGCGGCGCTGACCGCGGCGGCCGTGGTGACGCTCGTGTTCGTACTGATTCGCGCCGTACCCGGCGATCCGGTCGACGCGATGCTGGGCGAGCAAGCGTCGCCCGAAGATCGCGCGGCCGTGCGGCATCTCTTGCACCTCGACGAGCCGCTCGCGGCGCAGTACCTGCGCTTTCTCGGGGACGTCGTCGACGGTTCGCTCGGACGCTCCTTCCGCGTCGGGGCCATCCCGCTCCGCTCCGCTAGCGCTTCGACGCCGCCGATGGTCATTCGGTCGTGGGGTACGGCTATAGCCGGACAATGTCCTACAGCGAATACCGGAGGCC
>CAZYWR010000545.1:0-4906 GCA_964651185.1 uncultured Polyangiales bacterium | reverse complement strand
GGCGCAAAGCGCGTGCTGCCCATCCAGATCGAGCTTTGCGCGGGCCAGGATTACGGCTTCGTCTGTTCCGATGCCTCGTGTCGCGGGGCAGCGTGCCAGGTGTGCGGGATGGATGGCACATGCACACCGGTCACCGTCATTGATCCGAGCGAGCTCGCAGAGCTGGACGACGCGACCCCCGGTGCGGCGCCGCGCGCGGACGGCGGGCTCGATGCGGCGCGAGACGCGGGCGGTTCGCTGCGGCCTGACGCCAGCATGCAGGACGGGGCCGCTGCGCGCGACGCCGGCGTCGATGAGGACGCCGCGCCGTCGTCGGGTGCCGAAGCGTGCGAGCAGGAGGGTGACCTGCGCTGCGCCGCGTCCGGCACGGCGCTGCGGCAGCGCTGCACGGAAGGTCACTGGGTCGACGATGCGCCTTGCGCGGACGGCGAGGTTTGTGACGCGAGCGGCGCGTGCCACACGCTCGCGCAAGCCTGCCAAGGCAACGCCGGCAAGCCTGCGTGCGATGGCGCCACGCTGGTCATGTGCGACGAGAGCGGGCAGGCCCAGCCGCTCGGTGACTGCGACAGCGCGGCCCGCTGTCGGGCGGGGCTCGCGCAAGGCAAGTGCGCGCCTTGCACGCCGAAGACGTTCCGCTGCACGGACGCCGCCCTCGAGCAGTGCAGCGACGACGGGCAGACTTGGAACATGGTCATGCAGTGCGACAGCGCAGGGCTCTGCAACGAGAAGGCCGGCGCCTGCACCATGTCTGTATGCCTCGCCGACAGCAAAGACTGCGATGGCGACATGCTGCGCAAATGCAAGGCAGATCTCTCTGGCTTCGAAGACGAGAAGCAGTGCGGGGCCGGCCTGTGCGACGCGCAAGGCAAGGAGTGCGATACCTGCGTTCCGAACAGCACTTCCTGTCCAAGCTCGAGCAGCGTCGCCACGTGCGACGCGCAGGGTCACGGGACGACGACCCGCGCATGCGACGCAGCGACCCCGGTGTGCGTGGGAGCGGGCCGCTGCGTGCAGTGCGCGGCGGCGAGCGACTGCGCGAATCCTGGCGAATGCTTCGATGCGACTTGCGACGTGGCTAACGGGGTATGCGGCAAGAAGGCGAAGAGCGCCGGCAGCACGTGCACGGGCGGCGTGTGCGACGGCGCGGGCAACTGCGGCGAATGTCGCGACGGCCAAACCAGGGCGTGCAGCAGCGACACGGGCGAGTGCATGCGCGGCACCGAAGCCTGCAACGGTGGTCATTGGAGCGGCATCTGCTCTGGGACCTTGGCGACGCAGGAGATCTGTGACGGCCTCGACAACGACTGCGACGGGCACGTCGACAACGGCGCCACCTGCAGCGACCCGGTGCGCAGCCATTGTGTCGCCGGTCGCTGCGTGCAGTGCGGCACGGGCGCGCCATGCGCCAGCGCGGGCGACGTCTGCAATGCGCAGGGCCTGTGCGTGGCCGCCTGCGGCGACAAGATCAAGGAGAGCACGGAGGCGTGCGATCCTAGCGCCGGCGGCTACACGACCTTCACCTGCGACGACAGCTGCAACCTGCGCGATATCTTCGCGGTCTGCTATCAAGACTCGAGCTCGGGAACCTTGCAGGGCAGTTGCGCCAACGCGCAAGAGGTGTGCGGCGCCTTCGGGACCGGCACCGGCATCAAGTTCTGCATCCCCAACGCCAGCTCGGTCGACCAATGTCCGACGATCAGCGGGTTCACCTGGATCCTGTCCGGGCTGGGCAATCAGTGCCTCATCCCCTGCACACCCGATAGCCAGGGGCGTCCTACCAGCGCCGATCAGTGCCCGACCGAGCTCCAGTACTGCTTCGCCAGTCCGTTCATGGGCGCCGTACGCGGCTGGTGCTCGCGCTAGAGGAGAGGCCGGCGCGCATCGCGGATGCGCCGGCCGGCTCCGATCAAAACTGGTCGGTCGAAAGGGAGCTGCCGGTGCGGTGCCTGGGCCTAGGCTCCGCGGCCGGCGTGTCCTGAACAGGCGTCTCTTCGCGGGGAGCCGTGGGCGGCGCGGGTGAGCGCGCCGCCGCTGCGGATCGCGGAAGCCGCTTGAACTTGCGAGACTCGCGCCCAGCCGGCGCGGGAGCGCGCGCTCCGCGCAGCGCGTCGGTGTCTGGTGCGTGCAAGATCACGGGTGCGCGCTCGGGCTCGAGATCCTTGGTTGCGGCCGCGCGCTCGGGCTCGTCTGCGGGCTCGTCCTCCTCCTCGCTGGGCGACGCGGGCAGCGCTGCGGCGGGCCGCTCCGACTGCGCCTCACGCGCGGGGCGGGACTCCTCCGCGGCACGCGAAGCGCTGCCCTCGCGGTGCGGGTCGGACACGCCCGCGTGCACGTAGCGGTACGCCAGCCAGGCTCCCGCGGCGAGCACCAACGCGGCGAACGACAGCAGCCAAGTGCTCGCCGAGGCGCGCCGCGGCCGCACGAGTGCACCGTATTCGTCGGTGGTGTGCGGTCGATAGCCAGTCGCGAGCGCGCTGAACGTGGGCGCGTCCGTGGAGCTTTCGAGGGCTCCCGGAACCTGCCGCGCGTCGGCCCCCGAGAAAGGAGCGGCAGAGGGCAGCGGCACCGTGGCGGCGTCCCACGGCACGTGCGGCACACCTGCCGGAGCGCTCGCATGAGCGGGCTCTGCGCCGACATTCGCGGTCGTCTTGGCCTGCGCGTCGCGATGAGAGCGCGCTTCGTGCTCGGCTTTCGCGCGGCCGCCCGCGCCGGGGTTCGCGGCCCCAGGAGCCGCAGGATGGGCGCTCGGGCGCGCGGCGTTCGCGCCTGGACTCGGTGCGTGCGCCTGCACGATCTCGGCGAGCCGCCGCTCGGTCACGAAGGGCTTCTCGCGCGGCGGGATGAGCCGCAGCGCGTCGGCCGCCGAGGCGGGGCGCATGTCGCGATCCGTGGCCAGCAGCGCATTGACCAGCGCCGCGACATCCGCGCGCAGCTCGGGCACCAGCGAGCGCAGCGGCGGCCGGGTGCCCGACAAAATGTTGCTCAGCGTAGTGATGTCCGTCGCGGCGTCGAAAGGGTGCACGCCGGTCACCAACTCGTGCAGCACCACTCCCACCGCGAACAGATCGCTGCGCAGGTCGAGCTCCTCCCCTCGCACCTGCTCCGGCGACATGTACGCGATCTTGCCCTTGGTAAAGCCGGCCTGCGTCTTGTGCACGCGATGGCGCGACTTGGCGATGCCGAAGTCAGCGACTTTCACCTCGCCCTGGCGGCTGAGCAAGATGTTCCCGGGCGAGATGTCGCGGTGGACGATGTGGAGCGGCTCGCCATCGAGCTCGGCGCCATGCGCGTAGTGGAGCGCGCTGAGGACCTGGGCCGTGATGTGCAGAGATACCGGCAACGGCAGCCGCTGCGACTTGGCGCTGAGCGACACGAGCAGCCGGTCCAGATCGCTCCCCTCCACGAGCTCGAGCGCCATGAAATAGGAGCCGTCGATCTCGCCGAAGTCGTACACCTGCACGATCCCGCCGTGGCGCAGGTGCGCCAAAAGCCGCGCCTCGTCCAGGAATTGCTCGACGAACAGCCGATCCTCTGCGTGGTTCGGGAGGATACGCTTCAGGCACACCCGCTGTTCGAAGCCGGCGGGCCCGCGCCGCACCGCGGCGAACGTCTGCGCCATACCGCCGGCGCCGAGCGGGCGTACGAGCTCGTAGGGGCCGACGTGGGACAGATCGGGCACGCCCGATGATAGCTCCGGGCTTCCCCACGCGGCACACACGCGGGCGGTGAAATAGGGCCAGCTCGAGGCGAGCGTGCCAGCCACGGAGGGCGCGTCCTGCCACGCTATTCGCGCGCTGCTGGGGGACCTGGCTTGACAGTGCCATGGTGCCGGCTAACACTGCGCGTCCCGCAATGCCGAGGCCGGCCGCGGGTAGCAAGGCAGCTTTCGAGCGCGGCGCGCCCGCGACTCGCGTGAGACGGAAGGTATCGATGCGCACGCTCAGCGCCAAGGCCGAAGACGTGAATCGCCGCTGGTTCGTGGTGGACGCCCAGGGGAGGCCGCTCGGCCGGATCGCCACCCGAATCGCCAGCATCCTGCGTGGAAAGCACAAGGCTGAGTACACGCCGCACGTGGACACGGGCGACTTCGTGATCATCGTCAACGCCGAGAAGGTGAAGCTCACGGGCCAGAAGCTCGACCAAAAGCACTACCATCGCCACCTCGGCCGACCCGGCGGCATGCTGGAGATGTCGTACCGGCACCTGCTCGACAAGCGTCCTGCGCTCGCCATCGAGCACGCGGTCAAAGGCATGCTCCCGAAGAACCCGCTCGGCCGCAAGATGGCCGGCAAGCTCAAGGTCTACGCGGGCGCTGCGCACCCGCACGCGGCGCAGAAGCCCGAGCCCCTGGCGATCTAGGCCCCACGGAGAGACGACGAACGTCATGCCTCAGTCCATCATTCACGGCAGAAACTACGGCACCGGTCGGCGCAAGACCGCGGTCGCGCGCGTCTTCCTCAAGACGGGCGAGGGCAAGCTGTCGATCAACGGTCGCACGCCCGAGGACTACTTTCCGCGCGAGACCTTGCGCATGATCGTCGGCCAGCCCTTCGATGTCCTCGAAAAGCAGGGGCAGTTCGACGTCGAGGTCAACGTGCGCGGCGGCGGCATCGCGGCCCAGGCCGAGGCTGTGCGCCACGGCATCGCGCGCGCCCTGCTGAGCGTCAGCCCGGAGTACCGCACGCCGCTCAAGCGTGCAGGCTACCTGACGCGCGACTCGCGCAAGGTGGAGCGCAAGAAGCCGGGCCGGCCCGGTGCGCGCAAGCGCTTCCAGTACTCGAAGCGCTGACCTTCCGCCCATGGGCCAGCATCCCGCCGGCCCGAATGGCGCCTCTGGGTTCGGTCGCGCAGGCTCGCGCGAGCGCGTAGCCTGCGCGGCGGCTGGCGCGCTCGCGACTCTTCGCGC
>CAZYWR010000544.1:0-5426 GCA_964651185.1 uncultured Polyangiales bacterium | reverse complement strand
AGACGATCGTCAGCCCCGCGAGCAGGATATCGAGCGCGATCTCGTTCGGCGTCTTCTTCCGCTTCGCACCTTCGACCATCGCGATCATCCGGTCGAGGAACGTCTGCCCCGGCGCGGTGGTAATCCGGATGATGAGCCAGTCCGACAGCACGCGCGTGCCGCCGGTGACCGCGCTGCGATCGCCGCCGCTTTCGCGGATCACGGGCGCGCTCTCGCCGGTGATCGCGCTCTCGTCGACCGACGCGACGCCCTCGACAATCTCGCCGTCGGACGGAATCTGCTGGCCGGCCTCGACGAGCACGTGATCGCCGACCACGAGCCGTGACGAGGGAACCTCGGCCTTCGCCGCCGTGCGGTGCGGCTCGGCCAGCTTGTATGCGGTGACGTCCTTGCGCGCCTTGCGCAGGCTGTCGGCCTGGGCCTTGCCGCGCCCTTCGGCCATCGCCTCCGCGAAGTTCGCGAACAGCACCGTGATCCACAGCCACGCCGAGACGGCGAGGATGAAGCCCGGCGGGGCCTCGCCCTGGCCGGTGAACAAAGCATGGAAGAAGAGCAGCGTGGTAAACGCGCTCCCGACCTCCACGACGAACATGACCGGATTGCGGATCATGGCGCGCGGATGGAGCTTGCGGAACGCGTCGACGATCGCCCGCCGCACGATCGCCCGCTCGAACAGCGGACGCACGGGCTTGTGCGGCAGGCCGATGTCGGCCTGCTCCCCTTTGCCTTGGGGCAGTTCTGCTTCCACGACGCGCGCGGCGCGTTCGGTCTTCGTGATTGCCATGGTCTTCACCGAGTGCTCATTTGCAAGTGTTCAACGATGGGGCCGAGCGCGAGCGCCGGCACGAACGTCAGCGCGCCGACCAACACCACCGTGCCGGCCAACAGCGTGACGAAGAGCGGCGTGTGCGTGGGCAGGGTCCCTGAAGTCGTCGGCACGATCTTCTTCTTGGCGAGCGAGCCCGCCGCCGCGAGGATCGGCACGATGACCCAGTAGCGTCCGATCAACATGGCGATGCCGATCGCCACCGAATAGAAGGGGCTGTTGACAGTAAGCCCGGCGAAGGCCGAGCCGTTGTTGTTGGAGCCCGAAGAAAACGCGTACAGGATCTCGCTGAAGCCGTGCGCGCCCGGGTTGGCGACGGCGCCCGTTCCCGTCGGGTGCAGGCAGGCGACCGCGGTGCCGACGAGCACCGCCGCGGCCGGGAGCAAGATGACGAGGCTCGCCATCTTCATCTCGAACGACTCGATCTTCTTGCCTAGATACTCGGGCGTGCGCCCGACCATCAGACCGGCGATGAAGACCGCGATGATGGCGTACGCGAGCATGCCGTAGAGCCCCGAGCCTACGCCGCCGAACACGATCTCGCCGAGCTGCATCAACCACATCGGCACGAGCCCGCCGAGCGGCGTGAAGCTGTCGTGCATGGCGTTGACCGAGCCGTTCGAGGCCGCGGTCGTGACCGTGGCCCAGAGCGCAGAGTCAGCGACGCCGAAGCGCGTCTCCTTACCCTCCATGTTGCCGCCCGCCGAGAGCGCGCTCTCGCTCATGTCGACGCCGAGGGGCGCGAACGCGGGGTTACCGGCCTGCTCGGCGGTGTTGGCGACGATCGCCAGCGGCACGAAGATCACCAGCATCGCGGCGAAGATCGCCCAACCCTGGCGCTTGTCCTTCACCAGCGCCCCGAACGTGAAGCACAAGGCCGCCGGGATGATCAGGATCGAGAGCACCTCGATCATGTTGCTGAGCGGCGTCGAGTTCTCGAACGGGTGGGCAGAGTTCACGTTGAAGAAGCCGCCGCCGTTGGTGCCGAGCTGCTTGATCGCGATCTGCGACGCGACCGGGCCGAGCGCGAGCAGCTGCGTCAGCACGCCTTTGCCCGCCGCGTCCTTGAGCGGCTCGAGCAACGTCGCTTCCACGGAGCCCGTGAAGTTCTGCACGACGCCTTGTGAGACCAGCGCGATCGCCACCACGAACGCCAGCGGCAACAGCACGTACAAGGTGCTGCGTGTGAGGTCGACCCAGAAGTTGCCGATGCCGTTCGCGCTCTTACGCGTGAAGCCGCGGATGAACGCGACCATCACGGCCATGCCGGTCGCGGCCGACACGAAGTTCTGCACGGTCAGCGCCAGCATCTGCGTCAGATGGCTCATCGTCGACTCGCCGCCGTACGCTTGCCAGTTGGTGTTCGTGGCGAAGCTGATCGCGGTGTTGAGCGAGACCTCCGGCGACACGGCTGGCAGCGCCAACGGGTTCAGAGGCAGCACGGTCTGAAGGCGCTGGATCGCATAGACCAAGAGCAGCCCCGCGAGGTTGAACACGAGCACGCCGAGGGCGTAGCGGGTCCAAGGCATGTCCTCGTCTTCGTGGACGCCAGCCATGCGATAGAACAGCCGCTCGATGGGGCCAAAGATGCGCGCAGCGGTGAGCGCCTCCCCCGTGTACACCCGCGCCATGTAGTGACCGAGCGGGATGCCCAGGACGATCAGCAGGACAACGAACAACGTGAGCGTGAGGATCGAATGGACGGTCATGACAGCTTCTCGGGAAAGAGGAGGGCCACAAACAGATAGACGAGGAGCGCTGCAGACAGCGCCCCGCCCAACCAGAAGAGTGTCAGCACGAGTTCCTCCTCAGATCCGCTCACAGAGCTTCACGAAGCCCCAAGTCACGGCGAAAAATGCGAGTGGCACGATCAGGTAGACGATGTCCATGTCTCTCTCCCACTACGCGCGAGGCGATGCGACGGCGCCGAGGAGGACCTCGCTTGCGCCCGCGCAC
The DNA here is from genome assembly GCA_964651185.1 of uncultured Polyangiales bacterium. GTDB lineage: Bacteria > Myxococcota_A > Polyangia > Polyangiales > DASUME01 > DASUME01. The sequence continues at coordinate 2,644 of CAZYWR010000544.1, read as the reverse complement.
CAGCCCGCGCACGGTAAACACGAGTATCAGCGTCGCGATGCCGAGCTCGCGCTCATCCCAGTGTCCGAGCGCCAGGTACCCGATCCAGGGCACCGCTCCGCAGAGGAGTAGGATCGCGATGAGCCAGCGCTCTTCTTTGCGCGACGATGCGTCCTGCGGAGCCTCGGGATCAGGTCGTGTTGCCTGCGGCGGCCGCCCCCGCTCCCGTTCTTCTCGCATGCTGGCCTCCCTTTCGCGGAAGAACATAGACAGGCGGGCGTTATCGGGACCTCAAGGTACTCGCATGTCCCATCAAGAAAGCGTCAAGACTTGCTCGCGCGACGAAGTCGGCAATATTCGCGGGCTTTTGCCAGCGTCAGGCAGACCTCCGGAGGTGTATGCAGCATGCATACCGCGCTGTGCGGCAGACCACTGACGGGCTTTGTCTTGATGGTTTCTTGATGAGAGTGGGCGGTGTCTTTGTGAAAACGTAGCGGGTGCGCGCGGCGTAGGGTCGATCGCGATCGAGCTGGGCAGCGGCGTGGTCGTTCGCCATGCCCGCGGCAGCTGATGTTCGAGAGATTTGCGTTTCGGGGCCCGCCCGCACGCAAAAGTTGCGCGCAGTGTCGGCGAGGACACGCATACGAGCGATGGATACGCGAATTGGGAGCGGCACAAAATGTGCTCCCGCAACACATAAACACATAGAACCAATCCGAGTGGGAAGTCATCGGAGCCACCGCGCTCCTGCGATTCGCTCGCTGCGGAGCTTGCTTAGGAGAGGGGCCGATGAGCGAGGGGCGAACGATCCGCGTCGACGGCCGCGTGCACCAGCCCTTCGAGCTCGTGCGAGCCGCGCTGCTCGCGGACGCCAAGGGCATCTTCAGCCGAGCGAGCGGCGTCGCCAGCGAGCGCACGGAGCACGCCTCCAGCGCTCTGCGCGTGAAGCTCGCGGGGCTCGAGATCGGGAAGGAGATCCAGATCGAGATGCTCGGATCGTTCGACCTCGATCGTCCCAACCCGAGCTGCCCGCGCGAGACGCACATCGAGCTGCGCTGGAGCGCCATCGGTAAGCCCGCCCTGTTTCCGATTCTGAACGGCGAACTCGTCGTGCAGCCGTCGGGCGCGGCCGAGACGCGCCTCGAGCTGTCAGGGAATTACGAGCCTCCTTGGGGAGCGTTCGGCACCGTCCTCGATATCGTAGTTGGCCGCCGCATCGCCGAAGCCTCGGTTCGTCACTTGATGCAGGACGTGGCCGCGCAGCTCGAACAGGAGCTCGCGAAGCAGCGATGATCGAGTACGTCCTCGACGGAGACGGCTCGTCGACGCCGTTATGGATCGACGTGTGCGAGCCAACGGAGGACGAGCTCACGCGCATCGCTCAGGGGCGGGGCATCCCGCACGCCGCGCTCGACGAGTGCACGGCTCCCCTCCACCTGCCGAAGCACGAGCGGGTCGGCGCGAGCACCTTCGTGATCGCACGGGTCCACGACCAGGAGTCCCGGCCCGACGCCGATACGTTCCTGGAGATGACGCGCAAGCTCGCGCTCTTCCTCGGCGACCGTTTCCTGATCACCATCCACCGCCGCCGTCTGCCCTTCCTCGAGCAAATCAAAGAACGGGTGCGGTCCGCGGCGGATCCAGTCTATCTCCAGGTCGTGACCCTGGAGATCTTGCTCGCGGGCGTCGAGACGCTGCATGAGCCTCTCGAGCAGGCCGAACTCAAGATCCACGACTTCGAAGCGTGCTTGCTCGACGAGCGAGCGCCCGTGTCGGCGTCCAACTCTCGCTGGCCGCGAACCGCACCAACGACGTCATGCGGCTCTTGACGCTGTTCTCCGCCGTGTTCTTACCGATCACCTTCATCGTCGGTGTGTACGGGATGAACTTTCGTCACATGCCGGAGCTCGAGTCGCGCTATGGCTACATCGGCGTCTGGCTGCTCATCGTGATCACGGTGCTGGCGGTGGTCGCGTGGTTCCGGCGACGGGGCTGGACGCGCTGATGCACGGCGTGCCCGTCACGGCATCACACGGAGTTCGACCGCGCCCTGCTGTCGCAAGACGCTCACGGAAACTTCGCCTGTCTCCCGGGTGATCGCGAGATCCAGCGTGGCGCCAGGCAGCGCCAGCTCGTGAATGCGCAGCTCGTCGATCGCGTCCGGGAGTCGCGCGTGGGCGAACGTCACGCGGCGCTGCACGGCGTCGATCTCGAGACCGAGGCACGCCTGGAGCAGCAACAGCACGGAGCCGGCGGCCCAGGCTTGCGGCGCGCAAGCCACCGGATGCGAGACCGGCCCGGCGTCCGCACGTCGCGCGAACCCGCAAAAGAGCTCCGGCATGCGCTGCAGATCGAACCAGCTGCCCGCCCCGAGCAGGCCGGCGCAGATCGCGAGCGCCTCGCGCGTGTAGCCATAGCGCGCGAGGCCTAGCGCGATGAGCGCGTTGTCGTGCGGCCAGACCGCACCGTTGTGGTAGCCCAGCGGATTGTAGCGGCGCTCGTCGTTCGCCAGCGTGCGCACGCCCCAGCCTGAAAACAACTCGGGCGAGACGAGCGTGCGCGCCAAGCGGGCGGCGCGTTCCGGCGTGGCGATGCCGGTGAACAGACATTGACCGGCGTTGGAGGAGCGCACCAGACACGGCCGCTTGCGACCGTCGAGCGCGAG
>CAZYWR010000543.1:0-8455 GCA_964651185.1 uncultured Polyangiales bacterium | reverse complement strand
AGCCGATGCGCAGCGGCGCGAGCCCGCTGGCCAGGTACTCGAGCCCGCCGCCCACCAAGATCTTCGGCCCGTTGAAGAGCTTGCGATCGTTGAGGTCGACCAGGAGATCGGCGCCAAAGGTGACGACGCCGCTGCTGAAGGCAGCGCTCCCGCCCACCATGCGCGGCGCGAGCACCGACTTGGTGTCGACCAAGTTGTACGCGAGCCCCGCGATCGAGAGGCCGGGAATGGGCCGCACGGTGGCGGCCGCATCCACCGTGAAGTGCTTGAGCTTGAAGGTGCGGTCGGGGGTCTCGCCCTCGAGCGGGACGCGTTCGGGGCGCGCGTGCGTATCGCTGAGGGTCAGGTTCGAGTAGCGCCCCGCGACGCCGACGGAGATGAGATCGCCGATGGGAACGGCCAACCCGAGCCGGCCCTCCCAGCCCGAGTTCTCGCCGGCGTTGTTCGAGCCGAGCAGCCCGCGTGCACTGATGCCTCCCGCCAGCCGGCTGCTCATCGAATCCGCCACCGCGCCACCCACGCTGAGCCGCCGGAACTGAGGGTCGTACCCCGTAAAGCTCTCGAGGTGGTACACGCCGCCGAGCACCAGGTTGGCCGGGTTGTCCGCCTGCGCCTGCGTGGAGGCGGCCGCGGCCCGCACGCCGGTGCCGAGCGCGATGCCGCGCGCCGACTCGATGCGCGTCGGTGGCACCACGCGCTCCGCGCGCGCCACCGGCCGCATCCCCATCCAGAGCACCGCGGCCAGGAGCAGATGGCCCAAGGCGCGCGCCGGCCGGCCTGCCCCGCGGCCGGCGCGTCCGCGCGTTGCCACCCGCGACCGCGCTGCGACGACTGGCGCGCTCCCCACCGCGACCTCTGTAGCAGCCGTGGCCTCGAACACCAAGCTTTCGCGCGCGCCACGGCACTTGCGCGTAACGACGCAGTGCCAGGCAGCGCACAGCCGCGCGTCTCCGGCGCACGCATGCGCAGCGGGTTCGAAATGGATCGCCCCCTCTTGAGGGCCCTGTGCGCGGCGAAAATAGCTGCGAATTTCCACGTAATCTCGCGACCGTATAAAAATGCGTAGCGCGCCTTATAGACTCCGCTCAGGCGGTTTGCTAGCGTCCCGGTCCGTTCCGTTGGGGCGGGGGCGAAGCCTCCCAGCGAGACGCGTTGGCAGCTCTGTAACCGAACGCCGACGACCTTCAGCAGATTGCAACGCGAAGAGTGACCCAGGCTGTGGATAGCCTGTGGACCGCTCGTCTATGTCTACGATTCCAAAGGAGAATTCTGAATGGACGACCTGTGGGAACGCGCCCTGCAGGACTTGCGCGGCAAGCTGTCGGCGGAGAATTTCGAGACCTGGCTGTCCCCGCTCACGGTGGACCGGCTCGACGCCTCCACCTTGAGCCTGCGCGTGCCCAACACCTTCTACGCCGACTGGCTGCAGACGCACTATCTCGACCTGTTGCTGGACGCGCTACGCGCCCAAGGGGCCTCGGATGGCATGCGCATCGACTTTCGCGTCTCCGAGGCGACCCGTCCGCGCGTACACGCCCGCACGGAGCCGCCAGCGGCCCCGCGCACGCGCAGCTCCACCCCGCCGCCTGCGCCTCCCGTCTCCGCGCCGCCGCCCGCCCAACCCGCGGGTCCCTACGCCACGCCCGGTTCGGGCCTGAACCCGCGCTACACGTTCGACAACTTCGTGGTCGGCCCCTCGAACCAGTTGGCCCACGCCGCCGCCATCGCCGCCGCGTCCAGCCGCCAGAAGCGCTACAACCCGCTCTTCATTTACGGCGGTGTGGGACTCGGCAAGACCCATCTCGTGAACGCCGTCGGCCACCGCGGGCTCGGCGACAACCCGCAGCTGCGCGTGCTGTTCGTGTCGGCAGAGCGCTTCACGAACGAGTTCATCTGGGCGCTGCAGAACCACCGCATCAACGAGTTCCGCGAGCGCTACCGCAACGGCTGCGACGTGCTGTTGATGGACGACATCCAGTTCCTCGCCGGACGCGAGCAAACGCAGGAAGAGTTCTTCCACACGTTCAACTCGCTCTACCACGCCGACCGTCAGATCGTGGTCACGAGCGACGTCTATCCGCAGCAGATCCCGGAGATGGAAGAGCGCTTGATCAGCCGCTTCCAATGGGGATTGGTCGCGGACATTCAGGCGCCCGAGCTCGACACGCGCATCGCCATCCTCAAGGCCAAAGCGCAGCAAGAGCACATCACGCTCGCTGACGACGTGGCGCTGTTCTTGGCGCAGGTCGTGAAGAGCAACGTGCGCGAGCTCGAAGGCACGCTGCTGCGCCTGGCCGTGAAGGCCGAGCTGGCCAACCGCCCCGTGGACCTCGAGTTCGCGAAAGAGGCGCTGCGCGGCGTGCTCCCGAAGTCGGAGAACGCAACCACCGTCGAAGACATCCAGCGCGCCGTGTGCGACTACTACAGCATCCGCCTGGCCGACTTGAAGTCGCACCGCCGCCATCGCGCGGTGAGCTTTCCGCGTATGGTCGCCATGTATCTGTGCCGCCAGCGCCTCGGCACGAGCTTCCCAGAGCTCGGCGACCGCTTCGGCGGCAAAGACCACACGACCGTGATGAGCGCCGTGCGCAAGATCGACGGCCTCTTGCGTAGCGAGGACCCCGCGGTGGTCAACGCCGTCGAGGCCATCGAGCGCAAGCTCAACCTGTAGGCGCCGCGACGGTCCGCCTCTCGCGCCGCGCCTCGCAGGCCGCGAGGACGGACTGCTCCGCGCTCCGCGAACGGGCTGTCGCCGCGCCCTTCTCCCGTGCCCCACCGCGCCCTCGTGCCGCGTCTGCAAAAGGCGCTAGCACGGTCGGCAGGAGCGGAGTTAGGGCTGGTCGAGGCGCGCTGACGCGCCCGGGAGGAGCGCATGGCCAAGGACGTCTACGAACCCAAGGTTCGCGAGCGCACGGAGGTGAAGTCGCTGGCCGAGTATCGGCAGCTTTATCAGCAGTCGCTGGAGCACCCGGAGGCATTTTGGGCTGAGCGAGCGCGCATCCTCGATTGGTTCCACCCGTGGCACCAAGTGCTCGACGCGGACTACGAAGAGGTCGACTTCGCCTGGTTCTCGGGCGGTCGCCTGAATGCTTGTCACAACTGCGTCGACCGCCACGCCGCCGCGCAGCCGGATCGCGCTGCGATCGTCTGGGCCGGCGACGAGCCGGGCGAGTATCGCCACATCAGCTACCGGCAGCTCAAACACGAGGTGTGTCGGCTGGCGAACGTGCTGCTCGCGCACGGGGTGCGCAAGGGCGATCGCGTATGCATCTACCTGTCGATGATCCCCGAGGCCGCCTACGCGATGCTCGCGTGCGCGCGCATCGGCGCCGTGCACTCGCTCGTGTTCGGGGGCTTCTCGGCGGAGTCGCTGCGCGATCGCATCGTCGACGCCGGCTGCAAGGTGCTGATCACCGCCAACGAAGGCCTGCGCGGCGGGCGCAAGATCCCGCTCAAAGCCATCGCCGATCGCGCCGTCGACGGGTTGAGCTCCGTGACCTCCGTCCTGGTCGCGCGCCGCACCCCGAGCGAGGTGCCGATGCGCGCCGGGCGCGATCACTGGCTCGACCAGGAGATGCAGCGCCAGCGCTCGACCTGCACCGTGGCCTGGATGGGCGCCGAGGACCCGTTGTTCGTGCTCTACACCTCGGGCAGCACCGGCAAACCCAAGGGCCTCTTGCACACGACCGGGGGCTACCTCGTCTATGCGGCCACCACGTTCAAGTTGGTCTTCGACTACCGCCCGGGCGAGATCTACTGCTGCGCGGCCGACGTCGGTTGGATCACCGGCCACAGCTACATCGTGTACCGACCGCTGGTGAAAGCGGCGACCACCGACATGTTCGAGTCGACCCCGAATTATCCGGATGCCGGTCGTTACTGGCGCCTGGTCGACGACCTGGGCGTGAACATCTTGTACACGGCGCCGACGGCGCTGCGCGCGATCGCCCAAGCGGGCGACGAGTTCGTGAAGCGCGCGAAGCGCACGAGCTTGCGCGTGCTCGGTTCGGTCGGAGAGCCCATCAACCCGGAGATCTGGCGCTGGTACCACGACGTGGTCGGCGAAGGCCGCTGCGACGTCATCGACACCTGGTGGCAGACCGAGACGGGCGGCATGATGATCTCGCCGATGGCTGGCCTCACGCCCGCCAAGCCAGGCTCCGCCACCTTGCCGCTGTTCGGCGTGAAGCCGCTGCTGGTCGAGCCCGAGAGCGGCCAGGTGCTCGAGAGCAACGGCGTGTCCGGCGCGCTCTGCCTGGCCAGCCCCTGGCCCGGACAAGCGCGCACGGTCTGGGGCGACCACCAGCGCTTCCGCGACACGTACTTCAGCCAATACAAGGGCTATTACTTCACGGGGGACGGCTGCACGCGCGACGCGGACGGTTACTACTGGATCACGGGCCGTATCGACGACGTGCTGAACGTCTCGGGCCACCGGCTCGGCACGGCCGAAGTCGAGAGCGCGCTGGTCGCGCACGAAGCGGTCGCGGAGGCCGCCGTCGTGGGCTGCCCGCACGCGATCAAGGGCCAAGGCATCTACGCCTACGTGCTGATCACCGCCGACTACGCGGACAAGCGCGGACCCGAGCTCGAAGGTGAGCTCAAGCAGCAGGTACGGCAGGCGATCGGCGGCTTCGCGATCCCCGACGTCATCCACATCGCGCCCGGGCTCCCCAAGACCCGCAGCGGCAAGATCATGCGGCGCATTCTGCGCAAGATCGCGGCCGGCGAATACGACGGCCTGGGCGACGTGACCACGCTCGCCGAGCCTGAAGTCGTCGACAAGTTGATCGGCGAGCACCGCGCGCGCAGCGCCGGCACCTGACCACGAGCGCCGCTTCCGGGGTCGTTCGGCACGAAAAAAAGAGGTGGGGAGAGCGCGTGCACAAAGCTGTGGAAAGCCGCTGTGGGTAGGCTGTGCGCTCGGCGATCACAGTTCATCCCGATCGCTGTCCCCTCCGTCATTTCGTCCAAAGTGCGCGTGTTCTTCCCGGCTTACGCGCCGCGATCCCCAATCCACAGCGCTTAATACGACGACGAGATCTCAAGATCTCTTCTCTTCTCAGAAGTCGTCATCGCGCGCAGGTCGGGCCAGGCCCCGGCTTTCTGCTCGCAGCCGTGTATCCCCGCCGCGATCAGTGCTAAGAACAGCGCTCGCCGCAGACAGGGGTGGGTCTCGATGGAGCTCAGCATCAGCAAGAAAGACTTCCTGCGAGGGCTCGCGCGCACGCATGCCGTGGCCGACCGCAAGAGCTCGATGCCGATCCTCTCGAACGTGCTGCTTTCGGCCGACGAGGCAGGGCTCCTGCGCTTCGCCGCGACCGACCTCTACCTCGCGGTGAGCGCGAGCGCGGAGGCCAGCGTCAAACGTCCCGGCGCGGTCGCGCTCTCGGCGCGCACGCTGTTCGAGATCGTGAAGAACCTGCCCGAAGGCGAGGTGAAGCTGGCGCTCGACAAGCAGCACGCGGTGCAGCTGCGCTGCGGCAAGATCAAGTTCCGCATCCCCGGTATGCCCGGCGAAGACTTCCCGGCGCTGCCGAGCCCCGGGCAGGGCGGCTTCGCCGAGTTCGACGTCAACGTGCTCACGCAGCTCATCGCGCTCACGCAGTACTCGATGTCGAGCGACGACACGCGCCCGCACCTGGCCGGCGCGCTCTTCGAATGCGACGGCAAATGCGCGCGCATGGTGACGACCGACGGCCACCGGCTTTCGAAGGCCGAAGCGCCCTTCGATGCGCCGGGCGAGGGCTTCAGCATGCTGGTGCCGCAGAAGGGCATCGCCGAGCTGCGCCGGCTGCTCGAAGACGTGAAGAGCGAGCGGCGCCCGCCCACGACCGAACGCAGCGGCGAGAAGAGCGAACGCGGCAAACTCGCCGAGGAGCGGCTCACGGTCGGGGTCGCGACGGTCGGCGGCAACGCGTTTTTCCGCGGTCAAGACGTGCAGCTGAGCGTGAAGCTCGCCGACGAGCAATTTCCGCCTTACGCCAAGGTGATCCCGCAATCGCATTCACGCCGCGTGGTGGCGTCGCGTGAGCTCTTGGTGGATTCACTGCGTCGTATCAGCCTGGTGGCGAACGACAAGAGCGGCGGCGTGCGACTTTCGCTCGAGCCAGGCAAGCTCGAGATCGTCAGCGAAAACCCCGATGTCGGCGAAGGCAGCGAAGAGCTCGACGTCGACTTCGCGGGCGAGAAGGTCGCGATCGGCTTCAACGCGCGCTACCTGCTCGAAGCGCTCTCGGCGCTGCCCGACGACGAAGTCGCGCTCGAGCTCGGCGGCGAGCTCGACCCGGGCGTGATCAAGCCGCTCAACGGGAGCCACTTCGTCGGCGTGATCATGCCGATGCGCATCTGAATGGAGCGCGTGCCGTTCGAAGCGCTGCGGCTCGGCGCGCTGCACCTGAACGGCTTTCGCAATCTCGCGCCGCTGGCCTTCGAGCCCGGCGCTCGCTTCAACGTGTTGTTCGGCGATAACGGCGCAGGCAAGAGCAGCCTGCTCGAGGCGATCGCCTACGTCGCGGCCCTGCGCAGCTTTCGTCAGGCGCGCAAGGAAGACATGATCGGGTTGGGCGGCGAGCGCGCCAGCCTGTACGCGCGCGTCGAGAGCGCACCCTACGCGCGCGAGCATCGGATCGTGCTCGATCGCCGGCAAGGGCGCAGCGTACTGGTCGACGGCAAGCGGCCACGTTCGCTGGGCGGTTACTACGGGCTCGTGCCGCTCGTGCTCTTTCACCCGGGCGACACGGAGCTGATGGCGGGGCCGCCCGAGGCACGCCGGGCCTTTCTCGACCGCGTGCTCGAGCAGGTCGACCCAGGCTACGCGCGCGCGCTCGACGACTACGGCAAGGCGCTGCGCAGCCGTAACCGCCTGCTCAAGACGCCCCGCCTCGATCCGCGCGCGGCGGTCGCCTACGACGCGATCTTGGCCGAGTTCGGGGCACGTATCGGCGCCGCGCGCGCGGCCCTCACGTCCGAGCTCAAGCCGCGCGTGGAGTCCGTGTTTGCCGAGATCACCGAGCAGGCGCTCCCGCTCGAGCTCAGCTACGTCGCGCGCCACGACCCGGAACGCGAGGCGCTGGCGCAGGCGTTGCGCGCGAATTTCGAGCAAGACCTGATGCGCGGGTTCACCGGCGTCGGCCCGCACGGGGACGATCTGCGCGCCGGCATGCGCGGCACCGCGGCCAAGCATCACGCGTCGCAGGGGCAACATCGCGCGTTGGTGTTGGCGCTCAAGGTGGCGGAGCTCGCCGTGCTGGCAGAGCGCAAGCGCCGGCTGCCGCTGCTCTTGCTGGACGACGTCTCGAGCGAGCTCGATCGCAGCCGCAACCGGCGCTTTTTCAAGCTGCTCGCCGAGCTCGGCGGCCAGATCTTCCTGACCACCACGCACCGCGAGTTCATCCTGCTGGAGTCGGAGCGCGCGGACTACCAAGTGGAAGCCGGACGAGTCACGCGCGTCTAGCGCGTGCGCACGCGCATCCGTCCGCCGCCGCTTCGTGCTTTACTTGCGCGCATGCGCTTTCCCGAGAAGCGACACGTGCTCGAGGGCCTGATCGCCTCGCTATCCGCGACTTTGGACCAGCTCACGCGCGCGGCCGAACAGACGCGCAAAGATGCCATCCACGAAGAGGCCAAGCCGGAAAACGACAAGGACACGCGCGCGCTCGAGCAGAGCTACCTCGCGCGCGGCCAGGCCATGCGCGCGGAGTCCTTGCTCGAGCAAATCGCGCAGCTGCGCGCGCTCAGCTTGCCCGCGCTGGGCCCCGACGACGCGATCCGCGCCGGGGCGCTCATCGCGATCGAAGACGATCAAGGGACGCGCTATCTGTTCATGGCTCCCTACGGCGGCGGGATCGCGATCGGCGCCGAGGGCGTGTCAGTCACCGTGGTGACTCCCGTCTCCGCGCTCGGTCGCGCGCTGCTCGGGCGGCACGCCGGCGATGAGGTCGAGCTCCGCAACCGCAATGAAGTCCGGGTCTACAGCGTGATCGCCGTCGCGTGACGCCAGCCTCCGGCGCACGCGCGCTGCGGCGCGAGCGCCTCGATGCGTGTTCGCGCGCTGCGTGCGGCGCGGTGACGACTACAGCGCGCAGAGCTGCTCGACGGCGCGCGCGAAGTCGCTCGCGTCGTCGCGCTCCTGGCGCAGCAGCCCGTGGATGGCTGGAAGCTTTGCAAGTGCCTGGTCGAGCAAGAGATCGGCCCCGGGCTGCGTAGCGCCGAGCTCGACCAAGTCGCGCTTCAGTTCGTAGTGGGCAAGCCAGCTACGCACCCGCTCCGCAGCCTTGAGGTGCGGCGGCGATACGATCGCGTGCATGAGCCGCGACAGGCTCCTCGGAACATCGATGGGCGGGTAGTGGCCGCGCTGGGCGAGCCCGCGATCGAGCACCAAGTGGCCATCCAACAACCCGCGCACCTCGTCAGCCACGGGCTCATCGAGATCGTTGCCTTCGACCAACACCGT
>CAZYWR010000542.1:0-7849 GCA_964651185.1 uncultured Polyangiales bacterium | reverse complement strand
ACCTTGCGCGCGCCGCTCGCGGGCGAGGTCATCGACCGCTATGCGGTCCTCGGCCAGGTGGTGAGCCCGACCGAGCCGATCTTACGCCTCGCCAACCTCGATCGCGTATGGGTCGAGCTCGATGTCTTCGAGCGCGACCTGGCGCGCGTAGCAGACGGCGACGCCGTCGAGATCACGTCGGAGACCCATCCCGGCAAGATCTTTCAGGGGCGCGTCACGCACGTCGATGCGACCGTCGACCTGACGACGCGCACCGCGCAGATCCGCGTGGAGGTGGCCAACGCCGAACGCCGGCTGCGCCCGGGTCAATTCGTGGAGGCGCTGCTCGCCACCTCGGGCGGAGAACGCAAGGCGCTCACGATCCCGCGCTCGGCCGTCTTACAGATCGAGGGCGTCCCTTCCGTGTTCGTGTCGCTCGGCGATGGCAAGTACGTCGCGCGCCCGGTGGAGCTCGCGGAGGGCGGCGGCGATCGGGTCGAGATCAAGCGCGGCCTGGCCGCAGGCGACCTGGTCGTGGCCGAGGGCGCGTTCGTGCTGAAGAGCGAACTGCTGCGGTAAGGAGACCATGCTGGAATCGCTCGTCGAGTTCGCGGTGCGACGCCGCGCGCTGGTGCTCGTGGTCTCGGCGCTCGTCGCGGGCGTCGGCCTGTTCCTCGTGCCCAAGCTGCCGATCGACGCCGTGCCCGACATCACCAACGTGCAGGTGGTCGTGTTGACCGAGGCGCCCGGCCTCTCCGCCGAAGAGATGGAGCGCTTCGTCACGTTCCCGGTGGAGATGGGTCTGAACGGCGTGCCCGAGCTCGAAGAGATGCGCTCGGTCACGCGCGCCGGCCTGAGCGCGGTCACGGTGGTCTTTCACGAGATCATGGATGTCTGGTTCGCGCGTCAGATCGTGTCCGAGCGGCTGCGCGAGATTGAAGCGGAGATCCCGCGCGGCTTCGGACGCCCGCAGCTCGCGCCCGTGTCCACCGGTCTGGGCGAGATCTATCAGTTCGTGCTGGAGAGCGACCGGCACACGCCCATGGAGCTACGCGGCCTCTTGCAGTGGGAGATCACGCCGAAGCTGCGCAGCGTGCCCGGCGTGATCGAGGTGAACGCCATGGGCGGTGCGGCCAAGGAGTATCAGGTCGTGCTCGACCCGGCCAAGCTCGCCGCCTATCAGCTCACCTTGGGCGAGGTGCTCGACGCGCTCGAGCGCAACAACGCCAACGTGGGCGGCGGTTGGATCGAGCGCGGCAGCGAGCAGCTGGTGATCCGCGGCGAAGGGCAGCTACGCACGCTCGAGGACATCGAACGCGTGGTGGTGGCCGTCGATCGCGACGGAACGCCGATCCAGGTGCGCGCGCTCGGCAAGGCACAGGTGGGCGCCGCGCTCCCGTACGGAGTGGTCACGCGCGACGGCGAGGGCGAAGCCGTGACCGGGATCGTGCTCATGCTGATCGGCCAGAACTCGCGCGTGGTCGTGCACGACGTGAAGGCCAAGATCGAGGCGCTGCGGCGCGAGCTCCCCGAGGGCGTGCGCATCGAGACCGTGTACGACCGCGCGAGCTTCATCGAGCGAACGTTGAAGACCGTGGCCAAGAACCTGACTGAGGGCGCGCTCCTGGTCGGGATCGTCATCCTGGTGTTCTTGCGCTCGTGGCGCGCGAGCCTGCTCGTCACGCTCGGGATCCCGATGGCCATGCTGATCGCGGTCCTCGGCATGATCCAGCTCGACGTGACCGGAAGCTTGATGTCGCTCGGGGCGATCGACTTCGGTCTGCTCGTGGACGGTCCGATCGTGATGGCCGTGGCGGTCATCGCGCGGCTCGCGCTCGCCCCGCCGGGCGAAGACCCGATCGCCGCGATCCGCGACAGCTTGCGTCAGGTCGCGCGGCCGGTGGTCTTTTCGGTCTCGATCATCCTGCTCGTCTACATCCCTTTGCTGACACTCCAGGGGACGGAAGGGAAGATGTTCCGGCCCATGGCGACCACCATGGCGCTCGCGCTGTTCGGGTCCGTGCTCTTCTCGCTGTTCACGTTTCCGGCCGGCGCGGCCTTGCTGCTACGCCCCAGCAAACATGGGCACAGCGGGCTCGCGCGCTTGGACCAGCCCTACGAGCGGCTCGTGCGCTGGGCGATCGCCAAGCGCTACGCGCTGGTCGCGGGCGCGAGCGCGCTCTTGCTGCTGACGGTGCCGGTCGGCGCATCGCTCGGCGCAGACTTCGTACCGCGCATCGACGAGGGCGACATCGTGGTCGCCATCCGCCGCATCCCGAGCATCGGCCTGAGCGAGGCGCGCGCGCTCGACCTAGCCGCGCAGCGCGTGCTCAAGCGCTTCCCGGAGGTCGAGACCACGCTGGGCATGACCGGCCGTGCGGAGGTCGCGGTCGACCCGGTGGGCCTCGACAACACCGATATCTTGGTGAAGCTCAGACCGAAAGAGCAGTGGAGTACGGCGCACGACCTCGACGCGCTCGGCGAAGCCATGAAGTCTGCGATCGAACGAGAGGTCCCCTCCACGTTCGTCTCCATTTCGCAGCCGATCGAAGATCGGACGAACGAGATGATCTCGGGCTCGCGCGCCGACGTAGCCGTCCAGCTGTTCGGCGATGACCTCGTGCGCCTGAGCGAGCTCGGCCGCCGGCTGGGGCGCAGTCTGCGCCAGACGCCGGGCGCGGGCGACGTGCGCGTGGAGCGCGCGCTCGGCTTACCCATGTTGCAGATCCGGGCCGATCGCGCCCGCCTGGCGCGCTACGGCATTCCGGCGGACGACTTGCTGACGGCTGTCGCTACCACCCGGCAGGGACAAGACGTAGGCACCGTGTTCGAGGGCCAGCGCCGCTACGACCTGAAGGTGCTCGTCCCTCCCGTAAGCCAGCACACCGAGTCGTTCGGCAGACTGCCGATCGGAGCGCGCGATGGTCAGCTGATTCCGCTCGCTCAGCTCGCCTCCATTCGGGAAGAAGACGGCCCCGCGCAGATCAGCCGCGAGGGCATGCAGCGCCGTCTTCGCATCGACGTGAACATCCGCGGCCGCGACCTCGTGAGCTTCGTGGCCGACGCGCAGGCGCGCGTGGCCGCCGACACACCCTTACCTCCGGGCTACTCTCTCCGTTGGGGAGGCCAGTTCCAAAACTTCGAGCGCGCCAGCGCGCGCCTCGCGGTGGTCTTGCCGGTCGCGCTCGTCCTCATCTTCGCCATGCTGTTTTTGACCTTCGGTAGCGCGCGCTACGCGTGCGCCGTATTTTCAGGCGTCCCCTTCGCGCTGATCGGCGGCGTGATCGCGCTCAAGCTGCGGGGCATGCCGTTCAGCATCCCGGCCGCAGTCGGCTTCATCGCGCTGTGTGGGATCGCTGTGCTCAACGGCGTCGTCATGGCGAGCGAAATCAAGCGGCGCGCCGCGGTCCAACCGGACGCGCGCGAGCGAAGTGATCGAGATGGCGCCGAGGCGCTGACGCGCGGGGCGGTCGCGGTGCTGCGGCCGATGCTGCTGACGGCCGTCGTCGCCGCGATCGGCTTCATGCCGATGGCCATCTCCACGTCCGCCGGCAGTGAAGTCCAACGACCGCTCGCCACGGCCGTCATCGGCGGCCTGGTATCGAGCACGCTCCTCGGGCTCGTGCTTTTGCCGGCTCTTTTGCGCATCTTTCTCGGCACCACACGACGACGCACACAGTGACGAACATTTCGGGCAAGATGCCCCCGATGGCCCGGATCGCTCGCTTTCTGACGGTGCTGGTGCTCGGCTTGGGCGCGCTCGCCTGGGCCGCGCACGCCGCGCCGATCCGCGGCCCGGCAGGCTTCTTTTTGCTCGCGATCTGCGCGTCCGGCATCACGGTGCTGGCCGCACGCGTCGCCTGGCGGCGCTGGCTCACGGAGCTGCGCGACGCGCTCGCCGGACGCGGCAGCTTCGCATTCCAGCCGCTCGCGCAGCACGTGCAAGACCTGGCCGATCGCCTGTCCCAAGAGCGCGAGAGCGAAGGTCGCCTCGGCCGCTGGACGGCGGATCGCCTGCGCGCTGCGCTGATCGAGCACCTGCGCGGCGAGCGCATCGTGCTGCTCGCCAACCGCGAACCTTACATCCACGAGCGCGACGCGAGCGGCGAGATCCGCGTGGTGCACCCCGCGAGCGGTCTGGTGACGGCGCTCGAGCCGGTGATGCGCGCCTGCTCCGGCGTGTGGGTCGCGCACGGCGGCGGCTCTGCCGATCGCGACACGGTCGACGCCTGGAATCGCATACGCGTCCCGCCTTCGGAGCAATCTTACTGGTTGCGCCGCGTCTGGCTCACGAGCGAGCAGGAGTCTGGCTACTACTACGGATTCGCCAACGAGGGTCTGTGGCCGCTCTGCCACGTGGCGCACACGCGCCCGAGCTTCCGCGCCGACGACTTCGCGCACTACACGCGCGTGAACGAGGCCTTCGCGCAAGCCGTGTGTGAGGAGGTCGATATCGACGACCCGATCATCCTCGTCCAGGACTACCACTTCGCGCTCGCGCCGCGCATGATCCGCGCGCGGCTGCCGCGCGCTACGATCCTTACGTTCTGGCACATCCCGTGGCCGAGCGCGGAGCGCTTCGGGATCTGCCCCTGGCGACAGGAGATCGTGGACGGACTCCTGGGCTCGAGCATCCTCGGCTTCCATACCCATCAGCACTGCAATAACTTCCTCGAGGCCGTCGACACGTTCGTGGAATCGCGCATCGATCGCGAGCTGCGCGCCGTCACACAGCGCGCTCGCACCACGCTGGTGCGCGCGTATCCGATCTCGATCGAGTGGCCGGTGCACTGGCTCGACGACTTACCGTCCTCCGAGGCTTGTCGCGGCGACGTGTTGCGCGAGCTCGGCCTCGCGCCGAACGCGTTGCTCGGCCTCGGGGTCGATCGCCTCGACTACACGAAAGGCATCGAGGAGCGGCTGCAAGCCGTCGATGAGCTGCTCGCGCGCTACCCGGAGTTTCGCGGGCGCTTCACGTTCGTGCAGCTGGCCGCGCCGAGCCGCACGCGTATTCCGCGCTACCGCGAGCTGAATGAGCGGGTGGAGAGCCTGGCCGACGAGATCAACCGCAAGTGGGGCAGAGGCCGCTATCGACCGGTGTTGCTGCATCGCGCCCACCACGAGCCGAACACGGTCTTCCGCTATTACCGCGCCGCCGACCTCTGCTACGTCAGCAGCCTGCACGATGGGATGAACCTCGTCGCCAAGGAGTTCGTGGCGGCGCGCGACGACGAGCGCGGCGTGCTCATCCTCTCGCAGTTCACCGGCGCGGCGCGCGAGCTCACCGAGGCCGTGATCGTCAATCCTTACGACATGCACCAGGCCAGCGACGCGCTCGCACTGGCGCTGCGCATGCCCGTCCTCGAGCAAGCGGAGCGCATGCGCTCGATGCGCCGTCTCGTCTCCGAACTGAACGTCTACCGCTGGGCCGGGCGTATGTTGATCGACGCCGCCGAGGTGCAACGCCGGGAGCGCCTGACGGGCCGCCTATCGCGCAGCGATCCGCCGCCTGCGCTCCATCCGACAGTCGGACGCCGTACCCCGCGCGCGGCCGCAGGCACACGAAAAATGCAGGCTCCGCGCTGAGGCGAACTCGCCTAGCTGGGGTGAATCGACACGCGCGCATTCCGCTCAGACGCTGAGAACGCGCGGGCGCGGCGGGCGTGCAGCGCCGGTACGCAACGTGCGAAGGGTTTGCCTCGGAGGGGAGATCGATGAGCACGAAGGAGCCCGCATCTTCAGCCGAGCAGGGACGTGAGCAGGGCGACGCACCGCGCCCGCCCTTTCCCAAACAGCACCTCGACGGCAGCGGAGAAGAATCGAAGCTGCGCCCGCGCCCACGCTTCACGGCCCCGATGTACCGCCCGGCCGGCAAGCTCGAAGGGCAGATCGCGATCGTCACCGGCGGCGACTCGGGCATCGGCCGCGCCGTGGCGGTCTTGTACGCGCGCGAGGGCGCCGACGTGATGGTCGTGTACCACTCGCACGACGCCGATGCCGAGGAGACGAAGCGCGCGGTCGAAGCGTGCGGCAGACGCTGTCTCTTGCGCAAAGGCGACGTGGGCTCGCTCGCGTTCTGCCTCGAGGTCGCGCGCGACACGATCGACGCTTTCGGCAGACTCGACGTGCTCGTGAGCAACGCAGGCGTACAGACCTCCGTGAAGACGCCGGAAGAGCTGAACCAAGAGCAGCTCGAGCGCACCTTTCGTACGAACGTGTTCGGCTACATGTTCATGGTGCAGGCCTGTCTGCCGCACCTGAAGCCGGGCAGCGCCATCATCGCGACGGGCTCGGAGACCGGCCTGTTCGGTTCCGGCCGCTTGCCTGACTATTCGGCGAGCAAGGGCGCTATCCACGCGCTTACGCGCTCGCTCGCACAGCGCTTGGTCGAGCGCGGCGTACGCGTGAACGCGGTGGCCCCCGGCCCAGTATGGACGCCGCTGAACCCAGCGGACGCTGGAGTCGACGCCGAGAAGGTCTCCCAATTTGGCAGCAAGACCGAGTTCGGCAGACCGGCGCAGCCTGACGAGATCGCGCCGGCTTACGTGTTCTTGGCGTCCGCGGCAGATTCGGGCTTCATGACCGGCCAGATCCTTCCGCTGCTCGGAGGCGTCAGCTCCTGACAGCATGCGCAGGCGTGCGCTCCCGCGCAGGCGTCGATCTCGATTGCTTCGCCCCGGCCACGGGCCCACCATGTCCGCCATGCACCGCTCCGAATCAGCCCAATTGGCCGCCTGTCTCGAGTGTGGCGCCGAGCTCTGGCCGGAGCGCGATCGCTCCTACCTGATCACGGCCGACGACGTGCTCTGCTACGCGTGCGCGCAGCGCCGCGGCGGAGCCTACGACGAGATCTACGACCGCTGGGTGCGCACACCCAACTTGAGCGGGCTATCGCTCGACATCTGAGCGTTCGCGTCCGGGATCGGGCCGCTCGTGTCCGATCCCGGACGACCCGCTTCCGCCGCTTGACGGTTCGCCTCGGGTCGCGCGAGCGCGGTCACCTCGATGAAGATGCGCCGCACGTCCGGATGGCGCGCGCGGATCTTGGATTCGAGATGCTGCACGGCGGCCTCGACCTGTGCCGCGCTCAGCTCGTCCCGGAAGTCGACGGTCAGGTTGAGCAGCACGTCCTGCGGCCCGAGGTGCATCGTGAGCGTCTCGCCCACGCGCACCACGGCCGGATCGGCGCTCACGATCGCGCGGATGTCGGCGACTTTGGCGGGGTCAGCGCCTTCGCCCAGCAACAGGCTACGGCACTCGTAGGCGAGCAGCAGCGAGGCCGTCGCGAGCACGCCGCCGATGACGATGGAGGCGACTCCGTCGAGCACGGGCGCGCGCAGACGATGCGAGCCGTATACGCCCGCAAACGCGACGACGATGCCGACGAGCGCCGCGGAGTCCTCGAACAAGACCACGAAGTGCTCCGGGTTCTTGCTGCTGTGCGCGGCGGCGAAAAAGCTCTCGCCGCGCGCGTGGGCGATGCGCCGCATGTTCGCGGCCGCGATGGTGAAGCTGGTCCCCTCGCAGACCAGCGCGCACGCGAGCACGATGTAGCTCCAGAACGCATCTTCCAGGGCGTGCGGCCGGATCACGTGCTGGACGCCCTCGTACAGAGACAGCCCGCCGCCCAACCCAAACAACATGATCGCGACGATCAGGCCCCAGAAGTAGATCTCTTTGCCGCGGCCGAACGGGTGCAGGCGATCGGCTGGTTTTTGGCTGAGCTTGACCCCTACGATCAACAGCAGGCTGTTCCCGGTGTCCGCGGTCGAGTGGAACGCCTCCGACAGGAGCGCGGAGCTGCCGCTCAAATCGGCCGCGGCGTACTTGGCGACCGTGAGCGCCACGTTCGCGAGCACCGCGGCCAGCA
>CAZYWR010000541.1:0-4423 GCA_964651185.1 uncultured Polyangiales bacterium | reverse complement strand
CGGAGCCCGCCGAAAACGATCGCCTGCTCGA
Organism: uncultured Polyangiales bacterium; assembly: GCA_964651185.1. GTDB lineage: Bacteria > Myxococcota_A > Polyangia > Polyangiales > DASUME01 > DASUME01. Next base: position 4,392 of record CAZYWR010000541.1, on the reverse strand, counting down.
CTGCACGCGTCGCTGGCCCGAGCAAGAAGCTCCGTGGCGTGCCCTCGCGCGCCTTCATCTGGACGAGCTCGTCCCGCCCTCCGACGCGGCCGAGCTCGAGTTCAACCCCGGCAACGCACCCAGCGATCTGGGCGTGATCTACGCCGAGCACGAGCGGCTGTCGGCCTCGATCGATCACATTCGAACCATCGTCTACGAGGTGGCCGCCCGCTCCCGGCGCGGCCGCCCGCTGTCGCTGGCCCTGCAGGCGCTGCTCGAGCCCGGCGCGACGCCCGCGCCTCGCCCCCAGCAGACGAGGATCGCCGTCGTCGGCGCGGGCGCGTCTGGCCTCACGCTCGCGCGCGAGCTGGAGCGGCGCGGCCACCGGGTCACGGTCTTCGAGCGCGAAGCCGAGGTCGGCGGGATGTGTCAGACGCGCAGCTTCGGCGGCGTGACCTGCGACATGGGCGCGCACATGATCTATCCAGAGGTGTATCCGACCCTCGTCGAGCTCGCGCGCGAGAGCGGCACCGAGCTGGTGCCGGACTTCCCCAAGTGCTCGATCGCGCTCGACGGCGGCCTGCTTCCAGACGTGAAGGCCCCCGCGCTCCAGGCGGCGAAGCAGCGTGTCGCTCACATCCTCTCCGGAGCGGGCATCTTGCGGCCCGGGCTCGACTCCGTGGATCGGGCGCTCGCGCTGCCGATCTGCGAGTGGCTCGAGCGTGAGGGGGTGGCTGCGATCTGGGAGGAGATCGGGACGCACTTCGTGGCGGCTGGCTATGGATACCTGGAAGACCGGGTGCCCGCGACCTATCTGTCCAAATTCTTGGTGCACACGAAGGAAGATCCCGGACGCTACCAGCCGCGCGGAGGGTTCCAAAGCCTGTGGCAGGGAGTCGCCGCCAGACTCCAGGACGTCCGCACCAACAGCGAGGTTCAGGGCGCCGCGCGCGACGCCGCGGGCGTGACGTTGCGCGTGCGCGGCGAGAGCGGTGTAGAGTCGCTCCGGTTCGACGAGCTGGTCATCGCGCACTCGCCCAGGGCGGTCTCCTCTTGGCTCGACGTCTCGGAGGAAGAACGAGAGGTGTTCGCGAAGGTTCGCGAGCTGCCCTACCTGAGCGCGCTCGTGGCCGTCGAGGGCCTTCCGGCCGAGCTGCGCGGCAGGTGGTGCTTCGTCCCCGCGAACACGGCGCGCGCGGAGCGACGCGGGCACGTGCTCTCGTTCCTGCAGCCCGATCCAGCGCGCCCGCTCGTGGGGCTGATCGCGTATGCGCCTCCGCCCGGCGTCACGCCGGCGGCGCTGTTCGCCGAAGACTTCGCCCTGCTCGGCGCGCGCATGGGCGAGGTCTACTGCGAGCGCCGCTGGTCTTACTTCCCCCACTTCAGCGCTGAAGATCTGCGCGCCGGCGCCGTCGAGCGCCTCGAAGCGCTGCAGGGCACGCGACACACCTGGCATGCCTCCACGCTGCTCTCGTTCGAGCTGACGGAATGTGCCGCCGCCTACGCCCGCGCGCTCGCGGCGCGCATCGACCGCGGCCTCAAGGGCCTGCCGCGCGCCTCCGAGCCCGCGGCGTCCTGGAGGTCTGCTGCGCTCGCCTTCGCGGAGTTCCGCGCCGCGGTCGAGGCCGAGAAGGCGCGCGTGGTCAGCTACCTGCAGCAGGTGGTGGCCCAGGAGCTCGAGTCAGACTCCTTGCCAGACGCGCAGGCCGACCTCTCCAGTCTCGGCGTCGACTCGCTGCGCGCTGCCAGCATTCAGCACCGCGTGGCGAGCGACTCCGGGTTCGAGTTCTTCTCCGAGCTCCTCGCGGAGGCTCCCGATCTCCAGACGCTCGGCTCGTGGCTCGTCGCTGCGCTCGCCTCGCCTCGCGCGCCGGCGCAGAGTCTCGAGCACGGGAGCGCGGACGACGACGCAGAGACCCAGGGCCTGCTCGCGCTGGTGAACGAAGGTACGTGAACGGAGAGTCTGGATGTTGCAGGCGAGCCATGTCGACGTCGACGGTGCCCGAATCCACATGGTGTCCGGCGGGCACGGCCCCGCCATCCTGTTTCTCCATGGCTTCCCCGAGTTCTGGTTCGCTTGGAGGGCGCAGCTCAGCGAGTTCGTGCGCACCCACCGGGTGTTCGCGATCGATCTGCCCGGCTGCAACCTGTCTGCGCCGCTGCCCGACGTGGCGGACTACGCGCTCGGGCCCGTGGCCGCCCGGATCGCCGCGCTCATGCGTCAGATCTCGCCCGACCAGCGCATGTCGGTGGTGGCCCACGACCTCGGCGGCATCATCGCGTGGGAGCTGGCTGCGCGGCACCCTGCGCTCGTGGAGCGCCTCGTGGTGATCAACGCGCCTCCTGCCGCCGTGCTCGCCCGCCAGTTGGCGAGCGATCCAGACCAGCGCGAGGCGAGCGCCTACATGCGCGCCTTTCGTGACCCGTCGATCGACGAGATCTTGAGCGCTCGGGGCTTCGCGCAGCTGGGCCGCTTCCTGTTCGAGGGCGCTCGCGATCCGGCGGCGTTCACGAGCGCCGATCGCAAGGCGTACGTGGCGAGCTGGTCGCGACCGGGCGGCCTGCGCAGCGCGCTCAACTACTACCGCGCAGCAGACTTCGAGTCCGCGCCGACCCCACCGCCGGTCGAGGCGCCCACGCTGGTGATCTGGGGCGAGCGGGATCCCTACCTCCTGCCCGGCTGCCTCGAGGGGATCGAGGCCATGGGGCGCGACGTGACGGTGCGCCGCGTGCCCGACGCCACCCACTGGGTCGTGCGCGAGGAGGGCGCGCTGGTCAACGCGTGCCTGCGCGACTTCCTGGAGAGCTCGCAGGCCGCGCCGCCGAGCGTGCGAGAGTTCTGGTACGAGCGCGCTGGTGCGCGCCTGTTCGCGGCGGAGCGCGGTCGCGGTCTGCCCGTGATCTACCTGCACGGCGGCCTCTCCGATCATCGCACCAGCCTGCTCTTCATGGGCGCGCTCGCGGCGTCGCACCGCTTGATCACGCCCGACGTGCGAGGCGCGGGGCGCTCCATCTACGCCGGCGCGCTGACCTGGGAGCAGCTCGCGGACGACGTGGCGGCGCTGATGACGCACCTCAATCTGGATCGAGCCGTGATCGGTGGGGTCTCGCTCGGAGCCGCGATCGCCCTGACGTTCGCGCAGCGCTACCCGCGGCGGACGCGCGCGCTGCTCCTGCTGCAGCCTGCTCACGCCGGACAGGAGTCTGGTGCGCGCGCGGCGTTCCAGGCCACGGCGGCGCGCGTGAACGAGCTCGGCCAGCGCGCGCTGCGCGAGGGCATCGCCGCGATCTACCCGCTCTACGAAGATCAACCGCCGACGCTCCGGGACCGTATGATCGAAATCGCGAGCGAGTTCGACCCCGCCAGCTTCGCCGCGACCGCGCGCTTCATGATTTCGGGCGGCGAGCCATTCGAGCGCTTCGAAGCGCTCGAAGCGCTGACCATGCCGACGCTCGTCGTGCCCGGCAGCGATCCCGTCCACCCGCCCGAGCTGGCCGAGCTCTACACGGCGGCGCTCCCGAACTGCAAGCGCGGCGCGCCGGGCGACGCGCTCGACGCCGCGGTCCGCGCGTTCCTGCGGGACCTCGACGCGGCCCCGCCGCGCGAGCGCTAGCCGCAATGCCTTTCATTTAGAGCGACGGCACCCGCCCCACCGGCGCCTCGAGCCCACGAAGCGCTGTTGCGTCGTAGACGGGAGCGTCGTCGGCGACGGCGACGGCACAAATCTGACTAAGTGAAGGCAGACACACCCAGCGACCTGTGGACGATGAGCGCAAAAGAAAAGGACCGTTGCTGGACGACGAGCCTCGCCGTGCTTCCCGTCCATCAGTCAGAGGCTTGGTCGCGCCGTAACGGCGAACAAGGTCAAACTAACGCTGGTGTTTTTCTTCGGCCTCGCGCTAGTCTCTGCGCGCCCCCGGTTCGTACACCTCATGATCCAGCAAGTCCTGGTTCTGCTGCGAGATACGCTCAACGTGCAGCTATTGACCGCTGCGGGCGTTGCCACAGGCGATCCGGTGCAACCCATGGTCGTGTTCCCCACCGCCGACACCGCGAAGGCCGAGCACATAGAGCTCAAGCTCGATGCGGTGACGCTCATGTTGGTGAACCTCGAGGAAAATCGGCTCCTGCAGCCAGCTGATCCCTATCGGCGTGCATTGCCGAACGAACGCCTGCAGCAGGTGGCGCCGCCGGTCTTCGTCCACGCGTGGGTCCTCTTTGCGGCTCGCTTCAAAGACTATGCGAACAGCCTGCGTTACGTGTCCCTCATCCTCCACTACTTTCAGGGCCACCGGGTCCTCGACCGAGCGAGCATGCCCGCCTTGGCGGGCGGCGGCATCGATAGGCTCGTGGTCGAGTTGCAGACGCTTCCCTTCTCCGAGCAAAACCACCTTTGGGGTCTGCTGCGTGGC